>JAWWAM010000548.1:0-2232 GCA_033721715.1 Marinobacter sp. | reverse complement strand
GGCAATGGCACCATCAACTCCGTCCAGCACCAGGGCGAACAAACACAATGCTCCGTATAACCACAACCAGTTATCCAGTCTGGCAATGAAAGGAGCCAGGCTCACCAGCAATACAACCATTGCGGCGCGTACCAGCGTAGCCCGATTGGCCCAGCCAAAGTCCCGGCCGGAGGGCCAGCAGCAGATAACCGGGAGGGCAATGGCCAGATACAGCAATGCCGCGATACCATAGAGCCCCGTAGAAATCTGCCACCCGATACCGGCGGCGGCAACCAATAGGGCAGTCAGGCCGGCTCCCCAGATAAGGTCTGCGGCCACGGGTAGCTGAAATGTCCGGGTTCGGGAATCCATCATCAAACCTCTGCGTATGTGCTTATCTATGCACTATTCTGCATGAACTATAGTTGCTTACGTGCGCTGTAAGGAAACAGACGATATGACAAACGCATTCTGGGTTACGGGCCCTCTGGAAGGGGGAATTCACCCGGCGACTTTTGACCATTATCCTCCGTCCGCTGAGACTGCCGACGACCCGGCGGTAGAGGTCCAGACACTGTATTCCGGCATCAGCCGAGGCACTGAGGCCCTGGTATACACCAACCAGGTGCCGGAGTCCGAGTTCCTTACGATGCGGGCACCCTTTCAGGAAGGCGATTTTCCATTTCCGGTCAAGTATGGGTACGCCAATGTCGGGCGGGTAAGCTCTGGCCCCGATGATCTGTTGGGTCGGGATGTATTCTGCCTGTTTCCCCACCAGACCAGCTACCGCCTGCCTGCCTCTGCAGTTGTACCCTTACCGGAGGGGCTACCGCCCGGCCGGGCCGTGCTGGCTGCAAACATGGAAACGGCAATAAATGGGCTTTGGGATGCGGCTCCCCGGATCGGCGACCGGATTGCCGTCGTGGGGCTCGGTGTTGTGGGCCTGCTGATGGCATGGCTCGCCAGTCGGATACCGGGCACCCGGGTAACGGCGCTGGACACCAACGCCGGCCGTCAGGACGTTGCCGAAGCCCTGGGTCTTGATTTTCAGACCGGTTCCGGGCAAGACGACCATGACCTGGTTATTCATGCCAGCGGCCATCCTGAAGGCTTGCAAACGTCACTGCAACTGGCGGGTATCGAAGGTCGAATTGTTGAAATGAGCTGGTACGGGGCGCAAACAGTCCCCGTACCTCTTGGTCGTGCCTTTCACTCCCGGCGCCTGACAATACGCTCAAGCCAGGTTGGGCACCTTCACCCCTCCCAGGTGCCGCGCTGGACCTATCGTGACCGCATGTCTCTGGCTCTGGAGCTGTTAAAGGACGACGCTCTGGACAACCTCATCACCGGTGAAGGTTCCTTCGAAGCATTACCTGAGATCATGGCCTCTCTGGCTGGAGGGCCCCACATTGGGGCCGCCTTCCCGTCTGCTTCGGATACCCTCTGCCATCGTATTGCCTATAACCGCTCTTGAATTCTCACATTTGCATCAAGGAAACAGACTCTATGTTCAGCCTTACTGTCAGGGACCACATGATGATCGCCCACAGCTTCAAAGGAGAAATTTTCGGCCCGGCACAGGGCCTGCACGGGGCGACCTACGTAGTTGACGTGACCTTTGAAAGAGAAGCACTGGACGAGGATGACCTGATCGTCGATATCGGCCTGGCATCTGAAGTTCTCTCGCAAGTGATTGCGGAATTCAATATGAAGAACCTGGACGATATCGAAGAATTTGCGGGCCGTAACACCACCACAGAGTTCATGGCTGCCGCAGTATTTGATCGTATGGCGGCAGCCATACGTAAGGGGAGGCTGGGCGAAACTGGTAAAGGCCTGTGTGGCATGAAAGTCACCCTCGGTGAGTCCCACATTGCCTGGGCCAGCTACCATGGCAAAATTTGACGCGCCCCAACGGGTGCTCTTCGTTGTTCCTGGCGATCCTGACCAGAACACCGGAGGGTACCGGTACGTTCGTCGGATAGCCGAAGGTCTCAACGACATTGGCGTGGAGGCATCTCGCGAAGGCCTGAACGGTGTTTTCCCGATACCGGATCGCCTCGCGGAGGCGTCAATGGAGAGCTTGTTGGCCAGCCTGGCTGACGGCTCCGTGGTTGTGATCGACGGGTTGGCCATGGGCGCGCTGCCCGATGTTGTGGCCGTCCACGCCGGGCGCTTGCGTATGGTAGCGCTGGTGCATCACCCGTTGGCGGATGAAACCGGCTTGGCGGCTCCGACCCGGGACTGGCTGTT
>JAWWAM010000547.1:0-2240 GCA_033721715.1 Marinobacter sp. | reverse complement strand
CATTTGCTGGATTTGCTGAATGAGGCACTGGCAGAAGGTTCCTGACCTCGAGCAGCAGCTCATCGGTGTTCTTGATATCCCCGTCATCCCTGTTTATGATAATCATTATCATTAAGGTGTTGGCCGCTCTTCGTTGGCGGCACTGCCGGACAGGATGTTGACATGCCCCCAGCCAACTCGCCGCAACCCAGTATTCTGGTTATCGAGGATGACCGTGCCCTCAATGGCCAGATTGCGCAACTGCTCGGAAGCCGAGGCTATCGCACTCATCAGTGCTTCGAAGGAGAGAGCGGGCTGTTGTCTGCAGTCAGCCAACGTTTCGATCTGATCCTGCTGGACGTGCTTTTACCCGAGTTGAGCGGCTTCGAAATACTCAATCGGCTGCGCAAAACCCATCAGACACCGGTCATGCTGCTGACGGCCTGTGGCGCCGAGGAAGATCGGATCATGGGCTACAGCCGCGGGGCGGACGACTACGTACCCAAACCGTTCAGTTTCACGGAACTGATGCTTCGCATCGAGGCGCTCCTGCGACGCTGCCGGGGTAGCCACGACACCCGCTCCGACCCGGATACGATCGAACTTGGCAAGCTTCACCTGAACCGGGTATCCCGGGACGTATTCTATGACGAAACAGAACTCGCCCTGACCCAGATCCAGTTTCGCCTGCTGTGGGTCCTGGTGCTGCATCAGGGCGAGGCTCTGAGCAAGCCCTATCTCTATCAGGTGGTACTGGAAAAGGAATTCAGTCGTTACGACCGGAGCCTGGATATGCACCTGAGCCGGGTCAGGCGCAAACTGGTAGACGCCGGAATGGCTGCGGATCGCCTGCAGACGGTTCACGGCAAGGGCTACTGTTTCCTGTGAACCATCGATTGCTATGGAAACTCTGCGGCACCCTGGCATTGGGGACGCTGGTGCTGTTCTGGGTGATTTCTTTCGTGGGCTCGGAAACCGAGCGAAAGATGAGTTTTATTGACGAAGAATACCAGCAGACCCTGAAGGACTGGGGGCGGGCCGCCGAAACCCTTTATCGCAAAGGAGACGAACAGGCCCTGGCAAAATGGCTGGAAGATCTCCAGGCAAGGGAAAACACCTGGGCGGCCGTTGTCCGGTCCGATATCCGGCCGCTGGCCGGGAGTGAGCTGACGGACCGCTTCCGCGAGGGCTTTCGCCTGGGTCGCGATGAAGAGTGGAAGATTCACCTCTACTTCGCCGAAAACCCGATCATGGAAACCACCTTTGCCGACGGTAGCACCCACTTCCTGGTGTTGCTGCCCGAACGCATGCGCCCGGGCACCTACCTGCCCGAGGCCCGGGTTCTGCTCAAGGTTGCGCTGCCACTGGCTGTCCTGATCGTGCTGTGCCTGGTGATCTATCGCCACGTGATGACCCCGCTGCGCCAGCTTGAACTGGCCACCCGACAGTTCACTGACGGCAATCTCGGGGTGCGGGTCCGGGCCCTGCTGGGCAACCGCAACGACGAGCTGGCCGCCCTGGCGGAAACGTTCGACCGCATGGCAGAGCGGACCGGCGATCTCATACTGAGCCAGCGACGGCTGATTGCCGATCTCTCCCACGAACTGAGAACCCCGCTTACCCGCATCGACATGGCCGTGAGCTGCCTGGAAGAAGGCATCGACACCCAGCACTTCCTGCCACGTATCCGCCGCGAATGCGGTCTTATGCGGGGGCTGGTCGAAGACACACTGACCCTTGCGTGGCTGGAGAACGAAAAACCCAGTCTCGACCAGGAAGCCCTTGACCTCACTGACCTGCTTGACAGCATCCTCGATGATGCCCGTTACGAATATCCTGGCCACCAGCTTCAGGCCTGCCTCCCAGACCGGGCTGAACTCACTGGTAGCAGTCATCGTGCCCTGGCCCAGGCCATTGAAAATGTCATTCGCAACGCCTGTAACCATACCCCGGCCGATGGCACCGTTCGCGTCAGCCTGGAAAAGGAGAGCAGCGGCTACTGGCTGACTGTGAACGATGAAGGGCCGGGAGTCCCCCCGGCACACCTGGAGCTTATCTTTAAACCCTTCTTTCGTTCGCGCGGCATCTGCAACGACCAGCCTCCAGGCCATGGCCTGGGCCTGGCATTGGCAAGACGCCAGGTAGAGGCAGCCGGTGGCTGGATCAAGGCAGAGAACCGGGAAGAGGGTGGGTTAAGAATGGTGATGTGGTTTCCCGCACCTGCCTCATGACTCCTGATTCGTAACAATTGTAAAAGTATT
>JAWWAM010000546.1:0-2252 GCA_033721715.1 Marinobacter sp. | reverse complement strand
GGGCTATCCGTTTGCGGGGTCATGCTACTTGCTCCTTGTTGGCAGTGGTGGTGCGTCGGGTTTCGTCGATCATCTCGCGGTTGCTGGCGCCGGGTTTGACGATGGGCCAGACGTTTTCCTCCCGG
This sequence comes from Marinobacter sp., assembly GCA_033721715.1. Taxonomy (GTDB): domain Bacteria; phylum Pseudomonadota; class Gammaproteobacteria; order Pseudomonadales; family Oleiphilaceae; genus Marinobacter. The sequence continues at coordinate 2,127 of JAWWAM010000546.1, read as the reverse complement.
CTGATGGCAACGTGCAGCAGCATCGGGCCGTTGAAAGCCAGGATGGTTTCGATGCCGCGGCGGATCTGGTCAGTGCGTTCGATGTACAACGCCGGGATGTCGAAGGCGCGGGCCATGGCTACGAAATCCGGGTTGTCGTCCAGGTTTATCTGGCTTTCCCGGTTGTTGTAGAACAGCTCCTGTTGCTGGCGCACCATGCCCAGGCATTGGTTATCCATGACGATGATTTTTACAGGCAGGTTGTAGCGGCGGATGGTGGCCAGTTCCTGGGCATTCATCATGAACGAGCCATCGCCGGTTACGTTGATGACGGTGCTGTCGCGGTCGGCGAACTGAGCACCGATGGCGGCAGGCAAACCGAATCCCATTGTGCCTAGTCCGCCGCTGGTGAGGTGGTGGCGAGGGTGGTCGAATTCGTAGTGCTGGGCGACCCACATCTGGTGCTGGCCCACATCGCAGGCGATCACGGTGTCGTCCGGGGCTATCCGGGAGAGTTGGCGGATAAACGCCGGGCCGGTGATGGGAGCCAGGGGTTCTTCATTGTCCGCCGCCTGGAAGCCACCAGTGGTGAACCAGGTGCGGCACTGTTTCTGCCAGTCCCCGATGGCCAGTGGTTTGTCCGCCAAGGCGTCAGTCAGGGCCTCCAGGATGCCATTCAGATCACCGCGGAGAGCCAGGTCTGCCGGGCGCAGTTTGTTGATCTCGGCGGCGTCGGCATCGATATGAATCATTTTCGCATTGGGGGCGAAGCCGTTGAGTTTGCCAGTGGCGCGGTCGTCCAGGCGGGCGCCGATGACCAGTAACAGATCGCATTCGTCCACGGCCCTGTTGGCAGCACGGGAGCCGTGCATGCCCAGCATGCCGAGGTTGTAGGGGTTGTGTTTGCCGGGGTTGCCGATACCCTTGAGGGTTACCACTGCCGGCAAGGCGGAGGACTCGGCAAAGACCCGGAAACTGTCCTCTGCATTGGCCAGGCTGATACCGCCACCGCTGTAGAGCAGCGGCTTGCGGGCGGCACGCAGCATGGCCAGCGCCTGGGTCAGGTTCGGGCAGCTGTTTTCACGTGGCTCAGGGGCGGGCAGGGGCGCCTCGGCAACCTCGGCGAGCAGAAGGTCCTTGGGAATATCAATCCATACCGGCCCCGGTCGTCCACTCTGTGCCAGTGCCATGGCCTCTTCCATGATGGCTGGCAGAGTGTCCGCGTCGTCAATGAGGTAGCTGTGTTTGACGATACCCAGGGTCATGCCCAGCACGTCGGTTTCCTGGAAGGCATCGGTGCCGATCAGGCCGGACGGTACCTGGCCGGTGATCACCAGCATGGGGATGGAATCCCGGTGGGCATTGGCAACACCCGTGATAAGGTTGGTAGCGCCGGGCCCGGAAGTAGCAATGCATACGCCGAGCTTGCCGCTGGCCCGAGCATATCCGTCGGCTGCAAGGGCGCAGCCCTGTTCGTGGCGGCACAGCACATGTTCCAAGACCACATCGTCCACCAGCGCGTCGTAGAGCGGCATGATGCAGCCGCCCGGATAACCGAAAACCGTTCTGATGTCGTGGCGGTGGAACGCTTCAAGAATGTGCTGTGCGCCGTTCATGGTCGTTTTCCCTTTTTTCTTGCTGCAAAAAAAAGCCCCCGGGACCTTTCGGTGCCGGGGGCTTCTCGTATCTTGTCAGGTTCTGGCTATCTCACCCTCTTGTCCACGCAAAGTCCCCCGGACGGTACCACGACCACCAGGACTAGCTTCACAAGGACAATCACTGAGTTGAGATTCATAAAATCAGGATCTGCTCTGAATTTGTAAAAAATTTATGTGTAGAATCTACCCCACAGAAATAACCGGATGCAACCGTTTTCTGGCAGTTTTTCCGTGCACGAATCGCAGTCTTTACTGAAATCATCTGTTTCACCTGTGAGCAATCAATGACAAAAGCAAAACTGGGATCCATCGGCCTGTCCTTTCTGGTACTGGCGTTACTGGTTGTCTGGATGGCAACGGGCAACGTCAGGGAGGCTCGCGATGAAGCACCGGAAGCGCCGCCTGAACAGGAAAAAGGGGTGCCTTCGGTGCAGGTCGACATGCTGCGGGACAGGCCCTACGAGCCGGCTCTGATGGTACAGGGGCAACT
>JAWWAM010000545.1:0-2254 GCA_033721715.1 Marinobacter sp. | reverse complement strand
GTGCCCAGTTCACCGACAGTCCAGTTCCGCATAAGGCTGGTGAGCTCTTCATCGGTCATGGTGCGGCCGTTGACTGTCTCTTCCATCAGAGAGGTGGTGACGTCTCTTGGGGCGTTGGCTCCTGCCTGGCGTCGGGTTTCCAGCAGATCGTGAATATAGCCGTCGAACTCATGGGCAACGTCAGCCATGGCTTGGCGGTCACGGGAGAGGGTGGCCCGGTGGTTTTTCTGTACCCATTCCCGCAGTGGTTGGTGAAGGGAATCGGGCCACCCCATAAATGCGCACTGAATCTGCAGGGCAAACGCCCTGCTGAACGTTTCGACCGCATCGAAGGGCTGGCCGTCGGGCAGACTATTAACAAGGTTACGGGCAATGGCGCGACAGGTTGGCTCGAATTCACTCATCGCCTGTTGTGAAAAATAAGGTTCGATCACCTGACGATAGGTCGTGTGCTCGGGCGGGTCCATGCCGTTCGGTACGGAAAGATGAATGGATGCAGCACTGCTGAACGTCTGGTGATCTTCCAGAACCCGCATCACATCGCTATGCCTGAATAACGTCCAGTGCTGGTAGTCGCTCCAGGCAACGGGGCACTGAGCGCGCATGGTATCGTAGGCTCGTATCTGGTCACCCAGAACCTCATCCGCCCGGGGGTTCCAGTCCGGGTTGCGGGGATTGTCTGCCATTGCTAATCCTCGGGAAGAAAATATGTCCCGCCAGATTATCACGGAGTCAATTTGTCTTCTTGAAGATAAATCAATTGGTGCTGCCAAATACTCAGAACCAACACGTCTGGGGGCTGGTCAGATTTGTTCCCGAAGCAGCATGGCTTTGATGTGGCCGATGGCTTTCATGGGGTTGAGCCCTTTGGGGCAGTATGCTGTGCAGTTGCCTATGCCGCGGCAGCGGAAAACGCTGAACGGGTCTTCCAGTTTCGCCAGGCGCTCACGTGTGGCGGTGTCCCGGGAATCTGACAGAAACCGGTAAGCCTGCAATAACCCGGACGGCCCGATGTACTTTTCCGGGTTCCACCACCAGGACGGACAGGCAGACGTGCAGCAGGCGCAAAGAATGCACTCGTATAACCCGTCCAGCTTTGCGCGGTCTTCCGGGCTTTGCAGCCTTTCAATTGCCGGGTCCGGCGTATCGTTGACCAGCCAGGGCATAACACGTTCGTACTGCTTGAAGAAGAGTGACTGATCAACCACCAGGTCCCGGATAACAGGCATGCCCGGAAGTGGCCGAACTTCCAGAGTATCTTTTTTGCCCAAAGCGTCCGCCACGTTGGTAATACACCCCAGGCCATTGCGGCCATTAATGCTGAGTCCATCGGAGCCACAGACCCCTTCACGGCAGGAGCGCCGGAAGACCAGAGTGGGATCCCGGGTTTTCAGGTGCTCCAGAACGTCCAGCACCATACGGTTCCGGAATTCCTCACCAACCTCGACATCCTGGCTGTAAGGCACGTCATCCTGTTCCGGGTGGTAGCGATATAGTCTGACTATAAAACCACTCATGGCATTGGGCTCCCATACATTGATCTGATGCCGTGGTGCTCAAAAAAGTCGTATTCAGCATGAAGGTTAGCAGATGATTTATGCATTCAAACCAAAAATACGGAATCTGGATTCTGTGCCACACTCCAGGAGTTACCAGCCCTCAAAACTGAAATCTCGGAAACAGCACGTCGCGTTCCAGGTAGATTTGCTCAGACAAGCTGAAATCCAGAGCTTTGAGCTCGCGGTAGAACCGCTGCCAGGATCGGCAGGCAGAATCCGGAGCCCGGTAGTTCCGGGTCATCAGGCGAAGCTTTTTCAGTTGCCGCTTGATGAGTGAATGCTCCTCGTTCATTTGAGCGATCGGTGTGTCTGGGCTAGGCGGCTGGTCATGCTCCATTCGTGTCAGAACGTAGGTGTTTTCTCGCTCGATGTGATCGGTAAGCGTGTGCTCCAGCTTTTTGACGGCCAATGTAATGCCTTTTGGAACATCGGGGTTCGCCCTGTGCACTGCCTCGATCTTGCGGGCGAGCCGGTGCAGTTTAGGTAGTTGCTGGAGATGACCGGCATCGTAGCCCTGCAATATGAGCTCGAGCAACACGTCGGTATCCAGCTCTTCAATCGGTGTTTGTTGATCGTTCATTGCTGATTCTCCTCTCTTGCGATAACATATATATAGAATACATTTTAATTGGTGTCAAGAATTGTTCTCATTGTCTAAGTGCATGGAGAGGTTACGATGACCAGCAACAAACCGG
>JAWWAM010000544.1:0-2259 GCA_033721715.1 Marinobacter sp. | reverse complement strand
GTCGCGCTCGACACCAAACCGGGCACGGAAGGTGAGGCCGCCCTTGGAAACCGGCAGGGACATGTCGTACAGATTCGGTGTTCCCGGATGGTTCATCTCGGCGGTGCCCCAGCATGGCCACGGCATACCGTAGATATCACCATCGCAGGGTCCACCGACGGCACGCAGGGTGGTTCTGTCAAAGTGGTGCTGGTTCGCCATGTGCTTCTTGAGGCGATCAGGCGATTGTCCGGTGTAGCCGATTGTCCACATGCCACGGTTGAACTCGAGAGTGATGTCCTCGATTACCGGCTCGTTGCCTTCAATGGCAATGTTGCGGAACATGCGATCGGTAAACCCGAACTTGTCCGCAAACAGCTTCATGATTTCGTGATCGACCTTCGAGTCAAACAGCGGCTCGATGACCTTTTCACGCCACTGGAGCGATCGGTTGGAAGCGGTTACTGAGCCTGAGGTCTCGAACTGGGTTGTTGCTGGTAACAGGTAGGCACCGTCCTTGCGATCGTGCAGCACCGCGGACACGGTGGGGAAGGGGTCCACAACGACCAGCAGGTCCAGTTTTTCCATGGCCTCCTTCATTTCCAGCATACGGGTCTGCGAGTTGGGCGCGTGGCCCCACAGAACCATCGCCCGGGTGTTGTCGGGCTGGCCCAGGTTTTCCTTGGCTTCCAGAACACCATCAATCCAGCGGGAGACGGGAATGCCTTTCTCGTTCATCATCGCGCGGGACTTGCCATCTTTATCCCAGGTTGCAAAGCGACCCTTCAGCCACTCCAGATCTTCGTCCCAGACGCGGGCCCAGTGAGCCCAGGAGCCAGCGGCCAGGCCGTAGTAGCCGGGCAGGGTATCAGCGAGTACGCCCAGGTCTGTGGCACCCTGAACGTTATCGTGGCCACGGAAGATGTTGGTGCCGCCGCCGGGAACGCCCATGTTACCCAGCGCCAGCTGCAACACGCAGTACGCTCGGGTGTTGTTGTTACCGTTGGTATGTTGTGTGCCACCCATACACCAGATCACAGTGCCCGGACGGTGATTGGCCAGGGTACGCGCGACGCGTTCGAGCTGTGCGCCCGGAGTGCCGGTAACGCGTTCCACTTCCGCAGGGTTCCAGCGCTTCACCTCTTCACGGATGTCGTCCATGCCGTACACTCGGGTGCGGATGAACTCCTGGTCTTCCCAGCCGTTCTCAAAGATGTGCCACAACAGGCCCCAGATCAGCGCGACGTCTGTACCCGGCCGGAAACGCACATATTCATCAGCATGCGCCGCCGTTCTTGTGAAACGCGGATCACAGACGATGAGCGGCGCGTTGTTTTGTTCCTTGGCTTTGAGGATGTGCAGCAGCGACACCGGGTGGGCTTCTGCGGGGTTACCCCCGATCAGGAAGATCGCTTTGGAATTGTGGATGTCGTTGTACGAGTTGGTCATCGCCCCGTAGCCCCAGGTATTGGCTACGCCGGCGACCGTTGTTGAGTGACAGATCCGGGCCTGGTGATCGACGTTGTTGGTCCCCCAGTAGGCGGCAAATTTGCGGAACAGATAGGCCTGTTCGTTGTTGAACTTTGCGCTTCCCAGCCAGTAGACCGAGTCAGGGCCGCTCTCATCGCGGATCTGCAACATCTTGTCGCCGATCTCGTTGATCGCCTGGTCCCAGGGTATCTTCTGCCATTGGCCGTTGACCATCTTCATGGGGTACTTCAGGCGGCGTTCGCCATGACCGTGCTCTCGCACCGAGGCGCCCTTGGCGCAGTGGGCGCCCATATTAAAGGGGCTGTCCCAGCCGGGCTCCTGGCCCGTCCATACGCCATTCTGAACTTCGGCTTCAACCGTGCAGCCAACCGAGCAGTGGGTACACACCGACTTCTTCCGAACGACTTCGCCCCCCTCCGTTGATGGGGTGGCTGCCTTGACGCGCGTGGACGGCAGCGATAAAGCTGCCAGGCCTCCCACTGCGACGCCGGAGGCCGTCAGGAATCCCCGGCGGTCCATAGTCGTTGCGGCGAGGGATGAAAGTAAAGATCCCGCACGGGAGCCTTTCGCTACCCCGTTTGTTTTCTTCCTCAACATGTCTCGTACCTCTCTCTTTTTGTTATTCTCGTTTTCCGGGAACTGCGGTCATCCAAGAGCCTTTCGCAACCTTGAATGACTCGCGATTCCTCAAAAGCGAGCCGATTCCAGATACTTTCGTGTGTGCTCAGTGTCACGTAGACCGCTGCTTTTAGGGGCCTCTGCAGAGACGACCTCGGCTGCGGCGTTCGG
>JAWWAM010000543.1:0-2274 GCA_033721715.1 Marinobacter sp. | reverse complement strand
GGTGACCGTCTGCTGGCGAAGGAAGACAGCGATGTCTCTGAGTTGGTCCGGAAGCAGTTTGAGCAGGATGGTATCGACCTGCGTCTGAACCATGCCGCCAAAGAATTTGCCATCGAGGATGGAGAGAAAGTGGCTTACTGCAACCACAATGGCGAGCGTGTCAGAATTCCGTTTGATCAGGTTCTGGTGGCTGTTGGCCGTGCCGCCAACACCACTGGTCTGGGTTTGGAGAAAATAGGTGTAGAAACCCTGCCCAATGGCACGGTTCCGGTGGAAGAAGACATGAGCATGTGCTTTCCCAACGTATTTGCCTGCGGCGATGTGGCGGGCCCCTATCAGTTTACTCATGCTGCTGCCCACCAGGCCTGGTACGCAGCGGTAAATGGTCTGTTCGGTCAGTTCAAGCGCTTCCGGGTGGATTACCGGGTGATGCCCTGGGTAACCTTCACCTCGCCGGAAGTGGCGCGGGTTGGGCTGAGTGAGGCAGAAGCGAAGGAGAAGGGGGTAGCCTACGAGGTGACCCGTTATGGCCTGGACGACCTGGATCGTGCCATTGCCGAGAGCGAGGATTACGGTTTCATCAAGATTCTCACACCGCCGGGCAAGGACAAGATACTGGGCGCCGTTGTTGTCGGCATGCACGCAGGCGAAATCCTGGCGGAATTCACCCTGGCGATGAAACATGGCCTGGGGCTCAACAAGATTCTGGGAACCATTCACCCCTACCCGACCTGGAACGAATCGGCCAAATACGCTGCCGGCGAATGGAAACGCGAACACGCGCCACAGGGCATTCTCAACCTGCTTGAGAAGCTTCATGGCTGGCGTCGCGGTAAACAGCGCCGCGACAAGGCCGTGAACGAAGCGACGACGTAGAACAAAGAAAGTGCGCCAGCGGTGTAACGTTGGCGCGCCAGGTTTGTCTGTACACAGAGATTCACTGTATTAACACGGAGCAGCTATGCCCCTGACCGAAACCGCCGAAAGACGTATTCCCGCCGTGGAAGTGCTGGAACCCCGGGCCCGCGACAGCTGGACCCACACCCGCAACGGCGACCCACGCGGCTACATTGACTCGGATAGACTCAAGGAGCTGTGGATTCATACCGGCACCGCCTGCAACCTGGCCTGCCCCTTCTGCCTTGAGGGTTCACACCCCGGTGACGGTCGCATTCCGGGCATGAAGCTCAGCGACGTGAAACCGTTTATCCACGAAGCGCTGGACATGGGCGTCGAACAGTTTTCCTTTACCGGCGGAGAGCCGTTTGTAATCCGCGATTTCATCAATATCCTGGATTACGCCAGCCACCACCGGCCGTGCTTCGTGCTCACCAACGCCACCGATCCGCTGCTGAAACGCCGTCACCAGGTGTTGCCGTTGCTGGATAATCCCTACCCGATTCATTTCCGCGTCAGCCTGGATTTCCCGGACCGCGCCCGCCACGACGTTGACCGGGGCGAGGGTAGTTTCGACAAGGCCCTGGAAGGTATCCGCTGGCTGGTGGGTCAGGGCTTCAAGGTGTCTATCGCCCGTCAGACGGACCCGGATGAGCTGGTTTCCAGTGTGGAGTCCGCGTTTCGCGGCATCTTCCGTGAATGGGGCATTCCGGAAACCCTGGCGTTTACGGCCTTCCCGGACCTGGGTACGCCGGGATCGGAGGACGGCAGCCCCGAGATTACTGAAACCTGCATGGAGAAATACCCTACCAGGGAGGCCCGTTCCCATTTCATGTGTACCTATACGCGCATGCTGGTGAAGAGGGGCGACCAGGTGCGGGTGTATGCCTGTACGTTGGTGGATGATGACCCGGAATACGATCTGGGGGGAACGCTGGCGGAGAGCATGGATGAGCGCATTATGTTGCGGCATCACCGGTGTTTTTCCTGTTATCGGTTTGGGGCTAGTTGTTCGGCGCCTGGGTGATTTTTTGGGCTTCTTTTAGGACTGGTTGATGGATATTGGCGGCCTGGGGGTGATGTTTTATTTCCTTGGGAAAAAGAACTCGCTGCGCTCAGACACCTTTTTCCTGGCGGAAATAAAACACCACCCCCAGACCGCGGTTGAATCACTGCAATTCGTTGGATTAAAGACAAAGAGTTTTTCCAATTGTTTGCTTTCAACGCAAAGCCGGGGATGGCATGGCGACGTTGATGACAGCGGCAGTGGGGGCAGGGGTTCAGAAAACGTGGAGCGCCAGGGATGGCGCGACCGAGCCCTACAGGGACGTATTTACGGGCGTTTTTCTGAACCCCTGCCCCCACTGCCGCTGTCAT
>JAWWAM010000542.1:0-2280 GCA_033721715.1 Marinobacter sp. | reverse complement strand
AGGGTCGTCGCCCGAGGTGGCGGAGAGCCGCTCGATCTCTTCCTTGAACTCGTTTACATCCTGAAAACTGCGATAAACCGAGGCAAACCGCACGTAGGCGACTTTGTCCAGCTGTCGCAGTTCCGTCATCACCTCTTCACCCAACTGCATGGATTTTACTTCCCGCTCGCCGGTAGCCCGTAACCGAAATCTGATACGGTTGAGCGCCGCCTCGATTTCCTCGATGCTGACGGGGCGTTTTTCCAGAGCTTTCATCAGGCCCGCCCTCAGCTTCTCCTCATCAAACGGCTGACGTGTACCATCCTGTTTGACCACACGGGGCATCACTAATTCGGCGGATTCAAAGGTGGTAAAACGCTCACGACAGGACAGGCACTCCCTGCGGCGACGCACCTGATCACCCTCGGCCACCAGCCTGGAGTCGATTACCTTGGTATCCGCTTCACCACAGAAAGGACAATGCATAAACTGAAGCTCCTGCAATCCGTCAGGCGTTGCGCTGCAAAGCGCCTGACGGTGCGTTAGGGCTGATTAGCCGGCATATACCGGGAAGCGATCACACAGCCCGGCGACCTCCTCACGAACCCGGTCGTTAACCGCTTCGTCTTCCAGGTTATCCAGAATGTCACACATCCAGCCCGCCAGATCGCGACACTCGGACTCACCAAAGCCGCGGGTGGTGACCGCCGGGGTACCGATACGCAGGCCAGAGGTCACGAACGGTGAGCGAGGGTCGTTCGGAACCGCATTCTTGTTTACAGTGATGTGGGCGCGGCCAAGGGCAGCATCCGCGTCCTTCCCGGTAATATCCTGCTTGATCAGGCTGACCAGGAACAGGTGGTTCTCGGTTCCGCCGGAAATCACATCAAAACCACGTGACACAAACACCTCAGCCATGGCCTTGGCATTTTTGATGACCTGCTTCTGATAGGCTTTGAATTCATCACTCATGGCTTCCTTGAAGCAGACGGCCTTGGCCGCAATCACGTGCATCAGCGGGCCGCCCTGACCGCCGGGGAACACTGCAGAGTTCAGCTTCTTCTGCAGATCAGCGTCATCACAGGCCAGAATCAGGCCTCCACGGGGACCACGCAATGTCTTGTGGGTAGTGGTCGCAACGACATGGGCGTGAGGAATCGGGTCCGGATAAACGCCAGCCGCTACCAGTCCTGCAACATGCGCCATGTCCACAAACAGGTAGGCTCCAATCTTGTCGGCAATCTCGCGGAAGCGGGCAAAGTCCAGCGCCTGGGAGTAGGCAGAGAAGCCGGCAATGATCATCTTAGGCTTGTGCTCAAGAGCGAGGCTTTCTACTTCATCGTAATCGATCAGGCCGGTTTCCGGTTTGAGACCGTACTGCACGGCGTTATAAATCTTGCCGGAGAAGTTGACGCTGGCACCATGGGTCAGGTGGCCACCATGGGCGAGGCTCATGCCCAGAACGGTATCGCCTGGCTTGAGCAGCGCCATGAAAACGGCAGAGTTGGCCTGGGATCCGGAGTGTGGCTGCACGTTGGCATAAGCTGCGCCAAACAGCTCCTTGGCTCGACTAATGGCCAGGTCTTCAGCGATATCCACAAACTCGCAACCACCGTAATAACGCTTGCCAGGATAGCCTTCCGCGTACTTGTTGGTCAGCACGCTGCCCTGGGCTTCCATTACCCGCGGGCTGGTATAGTTCTCAGACGCGATCAGCTCAATATGAGCTTCCTGGCGTTTCTCTTCCGCCTGCATGGCGTTCCAGAGCTCGTCGTCAAAGCCGGCGATTTTCATATCACGATTAAACATGGATGCGCTGCCCCTGTGTGCTTAGCTGCCCGAAAAATGGGCCGCTATTCTATCTTACAAATGGGTAAAAAATCACCCTTTAAGCCGTCCGCAGATACCGACACGCGGCCAGGGACGGTTTTTGCTCAATTGCTATCCCTGTTTGGTTTCGATACCTTACCGAATCAAAGTACGCAACCAGATCAAGGGCGTCGGGGCAGGCCTTCAGGGATCGTCAAAATCAGGGATGATTTTGTCGAGCGTACAAGGATGTATTCACAGCGTATCCCTGAAGGCCTGCCCCGGTGCCCGCGCCCCCGGCGCCCGAATTCACCACCTTGTTTTCAAAGAGGTTTAGCCAAAATGGCCCAATACGTATACACCATGAACCGCGTGGGCAAAGTGGTTCCGCCCAAGCGTGAAATCCTCAAGGACATCTCCCTGAGTTTCTTCCCGGGCGCCAAGATTGGCGTGCTGGGCCTGAACGGCGCCGGTAAGTCAACATTGCTACGT
>JAWWAM010000541.1:0-2287 GCA_033721715.1 Marinobacter sp. | reverse complement strand
GGGCACACCGGCTCGCAGAAACCACATTCGATACACTTGTCGATCAATGGATCGGCGGCGGGCAGCGGCTTCAGGTTCTTCAGGTGAATATCCGGGTCCCGGGACAGCACCACGTCCGGGTTAAGGAGGTTATCCGGGTCCAGCAGGCCCTTGATCTTCCACATCAATTCCCAGGCATCATGCCCCCACTCCAGCTCAACGAACGGTGCCATATTACGGCCGGTCCCGTGCTCCGCCTTGAGGGAACCACCGAACTCGACCGCCACCAGCTGCGAGACGTCCTTCATGAAGGCGTCGTAGCGGGCCACTTCATCAGGGTCGTCAAAACCCTGGGGAAACACGAAGTGGAGGTTTCCTTCCAGGGCGTGGCCAAAGATGATGGCGTTGTCGTAGGCGTGTTTGACAAACAGCGCCTGCAGTCTCTTGACGCCCTCAGCTAGCTGATCAAGGGGAAAAGTGACATCTTCGATGATAACCGTGGTACCGGTTGGCCGTACCGCGCCCACTGCGGGAAAGGTACCCTTGCGTATGGCCCACAACAGGTCAGACACCTTTGGGTCCGTGGTGAAATCCACCTTTTCTTCTACCGGGAACTCAGCCAGGGCGGCCCTGACCTGAACCAGTTGCTCCTGCAGAATAGTGGCATCCGGCGCCCGTGTTTCAATCAACAGGGCGCAGGCATCCTCCGACAAGCCGTGTATCCACTCCGGCAGGCCGGGTTTGTCCTGGACCGAGCGCAGGCTTCGCCGGTCAAGCAGCTCCACCGCAGCAACCGGCTGCGAACGCAACAACGCAGCTGCACGGCAGCAGCTGTCTGCATTGGTGAATACCAGCAACGCAGTGGCCTTGTTGGGGTAATCCGGCACGGTGTTGTAGGTAACCGAACTGACAAACCCGAGAGTACCCTCAGAGCCCACCATAAGGTGCGTGAGGATATCCAGCGGATCGCTATAGTCCACCAGGGCGTTGAGCGACAGGCCAGTGGTGTTCTTCAGCCGGTATTTGTGGCGGATACGGTCCGCAAGCTCGGTATTGGCCCGGGTTTCTGCCGCCAACTGCTCCAGCTCTGCCAACAACGGGGCGTGGCTGCTGCGAAACACCTCAACGCTGGCGAAGTCCTCGGTATCCACCACCGCGCCGTCCGCCAGAACAAGCCGCATGCTGGCCAGGGTATGGTAGGTATTCTGGGCCGTACCACAACACATGCCACTGGCGTTGTTGGCGACTATCCCGCCTATTTTGCAGGCATTGATGGAGGCGGGGTCGGGGCCGATCTTGTAGCCATAGGGTGCCAGCCAGGCGTTGGCCTGAGCTCCGATAATGCCGGGCTGCAGGCGGATCTGCCGGCCTTCATCGCGAATATCGTGGTCTTTCCACTGGTCACCCAGCACCAGCAGAATGGAGTCACTGATGGCCTGGCCAGAAAGGCTCGTGCCCGCGGCCCGGAACGTCACCGGGGCGGAGAAACGCCGGGCGATGGCCAGCAGGCTGACCACTTCCTCTTCGCTTTCCACTTTCACCACCACGCCAGGAATCAGCCTGTAAAAGCTGGCATCGGTACCGTAAGCCAGGGTCGACAGGGGGTCATCGTAAACCCGCGTAGCCGGAACCAGCTCTTTTATTGCAGCGATGACGTCAGGTGACATCAGATACCCCTGGGCCTTGCCCATCAGAAGGTTTGGATAATTGGTCATACCAATTTATACTGTCTGGGGTAATAAGATAGGGAAATTCTGCGACAACTTCAAAGAATAATATCTAGACAATGGTCTCGTTCCCGGATATCGGGGATGCCATTCACCGGACTGTTCGTCATAATTGGAAATTGGTAAGACCACATCGGGAACGCAATGAGTATCGGGAAAATTGCACCAAAACGTCTCGCAGACAGCATTGTTGAAGAGCTGGAAAACATGATTCTGGAGGGCACCCTGCAGCCCGGGGAGCGGCTTCCGGCTGAGCGTACCCTCGCTGAACGGTTCGGGGTGTCGCGGCCGTCATTGCGGGAAGCTGTTCAAAGGCTGGCGGCCAAAGGCCTGCTGGTCAGCCGCCAGGGTGGCGGCCACTATGTGGCGGAATCACTGGGATCGAGCTTTACCGATCCTTTGATCGCCCTGCTGGAAGGGCGCCCGGACGCCCAGCGAGATTTGCTGGAATACCGCCGCACCCTGGAAGCAGACTGCGCCTATTACGCCGCGCTGCGGGCAACGGCGGTGGACAAGGCGCACCTGAAAACAGCTTACGAAACCCTGCAGGCCTGTTACGCCTCGGACAGCAGCAGTGACCT
>JAWWAM010000540.1:0-2287 GCA_033721715.1 Marinobacter sp. | reverse complement strand
ATTCTGACGGCCTCTTCCGAGCCTTTGTGAAACAATACGTAGCGCAGTACCAGACGCACGTTGTCCGGGTAGGCAGCCTGAATCTGTTTCACATAGGGATGCATGGCGCGACAACCTTCGCAGGATGGGTCGAAGAACTCGACAATGGTTACCGGCGCGTCCTCAGGGCCAATAACGGGAGAGTAATCCCTCACCAGTGGCGTTTTTTCAACAACGGCGGGTTCATTAGTGCCCTGGGAGCGATCGTAAATAACAAAAGCACCAGCAAAGACAACCAGACAAAAAAGAAGGAGACTGATGACCAGGGTTCGGGTTTGCACGGGAGATCTTCCTATTTTAAATGAGTTTACGGGTTTCAGATTATTCAGGTGTCCGGTAGCAGCCGACTAGGCACCCACCGCAGATAAAGCATCATTCCAAACAGTTCCAACAAAGACTGGACGACAATCACCACGACGGCCACAGCCCAGGCCTCTGGCATTGACAGTGCCAAAGGTAAAACCACGAAGGAGTTGCGTGTTCCTAGGCTGAAGATGACGGTGCGACCGGTTTCTACCGGTAATCGAAAGACCCGGCGCAGAGCCTTTCCAACCAGAGCCGCAGCTAGAAGATAGGCCGGAAACAGAATCATCAAGGGCCAGATAAGTGAGCCGGTACTGTCGATCTGGCTGACCTGTGTCATTGAGATGATGAACAGTACGACTGTCAGCAGAGGGACCGGCATCAGACCCATGAAGCGAATGAACCCGATGGCTTTTCTGGAGTTTTCGGCCCATTTTTCAGTCAGAAATGCCAGGATAAGCGGGACAATAATCAGCCCGCCAAAGGCCGGCAGGAGGTGCCGCCCAAGCTCAAGATTCACGTCGAACTGATTACCCATGAAAAGCCAGAGGTAAAGTGGAAGAAGACCCAGTTGAGCAATCAGCAGAACCGGTGTTGCCGCAATGGCTCGGGTGCTGTCCCCCTTGCCTAGGTGAGTGAAGGTGACAAACCAGTCGGTACAGGGCATCAGCAATACCAGAAGCACTCCCAACTTCAGCGCGTCATTGTCCGGCAGCGCCAATATCAGCAAGGCAGTGATCGCCGGCATGACCAGAAAATTTCCGGTGAGCAAGGCACCCATGAACCGACGGTCCCGGAACATATCAGACAGGTGGGTCAACGGTGTTTGAGTAAATGTGGCGTAGAGCAGAACTCCGAGCAACCCCCAGATTAAGTAATCCGGCACACTGTCACCGAGGGACGATGTCCAATCCACAGACAGTCCGAAAACAACAGCGATGAGGTAGGCCCAGACCTGGTGGCGTTCAATTACGTCTCGCATGGCGTGCTCGTAACCGAGTGGAATGTCGGCCATTCGCAGCATATCTGCCACACGGTACCCTTTTCAGCAGCCCTGCTAGCCATGGCCATAAGTATGGGCATCTTTGTGACTGTGATCAGGATGTTCAAACTCCAATGTTGAATGAGTGATGCCGAACTCGTTTTCCAAAGTTCGTTTTATCCCACCCTTGACTTTTTCAAGTTCATTCCAGGCACTTATTTCGACCACCACATGGGCGTCGAGGGAGGCATCATGCTCACCCATCTGCCAGAAATGTACGTGGTGAAGGTCTAAAACGCCTTCTACGTTTGATAAAGCCTCGATGACAGAATCTGTGTCGATATCCAATGGACTACCCAGCATGAGTGTCCGGATGGTTCCGCCGATTTCCGTTAGACCCAGGTAGAGAATATAGCTTGCGATACCAATTGTGATCGCGGGATCAACCCAACGCATGTCGTACAGGAGAATCAGGGCGCCGCCTACAACGACTGCAATTGACGCAAACGCATCAGACAAGTTGTGTAGAAACAGCGCACGGATGTTGACGCTGTCCTTTTGCATGGAGTAAGTAAGCAGCGCGGTCAAACCATCCACTACCAATGCGATAATGCCAAGCCAAACTACCCACCACCCCTTGATTTCCGGGGGATCTATGAATCGCATGCCACCTTCGTAGATCAAATATGCCCCGATCATTATCAAAGTGGTGTAATTTATGAGTGCCGCAACAACCTCAATTCTCCCGTAGCCAAAGGTCATCTTCGAGTCGGCCGGGCGGCGTGCAATCTTCCGCGCCGCAAATGCGATAAATAGTGACGCCATATCCGAAAAGTTGTGTATAGCGTCGGCTATCAGCGCCAAGCTGCCAGCGAAGATCCCTCCAGCGATCTGAGCCAAGGTTAGGATACCGTTCGCCCAGATAGCTACTGCAACTCTCTTATCCTTAGTATCCGGTGACAT
>JAWWAM010000539.1:0-2294 GCA_033721715.1 Marinobacter sp. | reverse complement strand
AGGTCCAGCGCGTCCTGGCCGTTGGTGGTCACGAAATAGGTCACGTCCTTGCTGTCCAGCGCGTCGGACAACTGCTTGCGCGCCACCTGGGAGTCGTCCACCAGCAGGATGTTCAGGCCTTTCAGGGTTTCCCGCTGCACATCGGTCAGCACCACTTCCCGCGGATTGACGGATTCCGGATACACCCGCGCCAGCAGCAGTTCCACATCCAGCAACTGGACAATTTCGTCCTCGATGTTCACCAATCCGGTAATGAAAGCCCGGTCGCCCAGGCTCTGGGGCGGGGACATCACATCCTTCCAGTCCGTCTCGACGATTTTCCGCACGCTTCGCACCAGAAAGCCGATTTCCTTGCGCTGAATGTCGGTCACGATGATGGAAGCTGTCTTGCGCTCTTCTGCGGTCAGCGGTGGCGAACCAACGGCCGCCGCCATGTCGATCACCGGCACCGCCGAGCCACGAAAACTCATGGTGCCAACGACCGCCGAATGGCTGTGTGGAAGCTTGGTCAACGGAACAAACGGCATGATTTCGCGGATTTTCAGAGTACCCAGGCCAAAAGGCCGGTGACTGGTCAGATAGAACAGCAACAGTTTCTGGGGATGCTTGGTGACCTCGGCCATAACCTTGTAACCTGTCTCGAACTTTGCGAAAAATATATGACGCCGACCTTAACACGCCGGCCCCTCTGAAATTGTAAGATTTTGCAGCCGCCAGCCTCACCCGAGATGAACGCCTGATGAAACACCTGACCTTCTCCTCCCACTACGCCAGGGCCGTGTTGTACGGCCTTGAGAAGGCGGGCGGCTATTCCGATGAACTACTGTGTAATAACGGCATCGATCCGGAATTCATTAGCTCACCACGGGCACGGGTGCCCACTGAGCAGTTTATACGTCTGTTCCGCCTGGTATGGGGCAAGCTGGACGACGAATTCATGGGCCGCACCACGCAGCCCTGCCGTGTCGGGCATTTTCACCTGATGGGATCGCTTGCGGTTCACAGCGATAACCTGGAGGAGGTGATCCGCCAGAGTATTCGCTGCTACCGCTTGTTCTCCGACGATATCGTGATCGAGCTGGACACCAGCGGCGAGGAAGTGGAGCTGAGCATCACCCACCGCCACCCGGAGCTGGACCCGGACAACTTTCTGGTGGAGTGGCTGTTACTGGTATGGCACCGCCTGGTGGGCTGGCTGATTGGCCGCAAGATCGTGCTCAGCCACGCTATTTTTCAGCACGGACTGCCGGGCCATTTCGATGAATATCGCTTCGTATTTCCCTGCCAGTGTTTTTTCAACCGCGACCGTAACAGCCTCTTTTTCAGCCGCAACTACCTGGACATGCCGGTGACGCGAACGCCGGCGGAGCTGGACGAATTTATCGCACAGTCACCCCGCAACCTGCTGATCTGGACGGACGAGGACGACAGCCTTACCACCCGGGTGCGGCAGATTCTGGAGAATGTGGAAGACGAGCGGTTACCCACCCAGGAGCAGATGGCCGAAGAGCTGCACATGACGGCCTATACCCTGTCACGGAAACTGAAGGCGGAAGGCAGTTCGTACCAGAAGATCAAGGACAACTTGCGGCGGGACCAGGCGGTGATCATGCTCACGCGGCAGAACCTCACGGTGTCGGAGATTTCCTCACAGCTGGGGTTTGCCGAGCCCGGTGCCTTTTCCCGTGCCTTCAAGCACTGGACCGGGCTCAGCCCACTGGCCTACCGCAAGCAGGACCAGTAGTTCCCTCTGCGATTACAGCAGTTCGATCGCTACCGCAGTACCTTCCCCGCCACCAATGCACAGGGATGCCACACCGCGCTTGAGGCCCCGCTGTTTCAGGGCGTTGATCAGGGTGACCATGATGCGCGAACCGGAAGAGCCGATGGGGTGGCCAAGGGCACAGGCGCCGCCATGGACGTTGACCTTGTCGGGGTCGAGCCCGAGTTCGTTGATCGCGGCCAGGGTGACTACGGCAAAGGCTTCGTTAATCTCGAACAGGTCGACGTCGTCGCGGCTCCAGCCGGCTTTTTTCAGTACCTTTTCGATGGCACCGATGGGCGCGAGGGTGAACTCGGCCGGCAGGCGGGCGTGGGTGGCATGGGCCACAATACGGGCCTGGGGTGTGAGGCCGCGTTTTTCGGCTTCTTCACGGCTGGCCAGGACCATGGCGGAGGCGCCGTCGCTGATGGAGCTGGAGTTGGCGGCGGTCACGGAGCCGTCTTTGGCGAAGGCCGGCTTGAGCTGGGGGATCTTTTCCGGTTTGGCTTTGCCGGGTTGTTCGTCGGTGTCT
>JAWWAM010000538.1:0-2302 GCA_033721715.1 Marinobacter sp. | reverse complement strand
CGGGTGCGTTACGGGCCGATTTTCCTGCCCAGCCGACTCACGGTCGGCAAGTGGGAAGAGCTGGATCAGAAAGCGGTAGATTCGCTCAGCAAATCCGTGGATCTGAAACCTGTGGAGATTCCGGCAAAAACACCCTCCGAGCAGAAGGTTCATGATCGCCAGCGCCGGAAACAGCCGAGCTCTGCGCCCCGCAAATCCGGCAACCCCCGATGGCAGGTTGACGGCTCCGGCGCCGAGCAGAAGCCGCCACGCAAACCGGCGCGAAAGTCGCCAAAGCGCTAATCAGTTTCCGATAGCGGCGAAAACCCTGGTGCAGTTACGACCCTGGTCTTTCGCCCGGTACAGGGCCTCATCAGCGCGGGCCAGCCAATGATCGGCGCTTTCATCAGGAAGGCGCTGGGCAACACCGCAGCTGGTGGTAACCGATACGTCAGTGTCTCCACAGTTAACCGATATCGTCCGTATATATTCGCGAATCCGGTCCGCCACGGCCCTGGCATGGCTTTCGTCCGTGTGGGGCAGGAGGATGGCAAACTCTTCGCCCCCGAAGCGGTAAACACTGTCTGAATTCCGTACGGCCTTTTCCAGCTCTACGGCTGCAAGCTTCAGGATGTGATCCCCCACCACATGGCCGTGTTGATCGTTCACTTCTTTGAAATGGTCCAGGTCGCACAGAATCAGCGAGTAATCATCGCCATGGCGATCGCCAAGGGAGCAGGCTCGTGCCAGAGCCTCGTCCATTGCCCGCTTGTTGGGTACCCCGGTGAGGGAGTCTGTCAGCGCTGCCTGTTCGATGGCGATGAACTGGCAGGCATTCCGGATCGGGCAGATGGCTGCCGCCAGCATCAGCTCTATGCCTTCCATTTCCTGCTCGGCAAACTTCTGGCGCCGGCTGAACGACAGGGTGCCGTAAAAGCTGCCCTCCAGGTTCAGCCGATAATCGCAACGGTGAGGCCCGCCCATGCCGGTTGCATACACAAATTCCCGGGCTGCTATCTGATGACGATAGTTCATGCAGTCAACAGGCACGACAGAACTGATTTCTTCCGCCAGGATGGCAAGCTGAATTTCCAGATTCAGCGTTGTTGAAAGCCTGCGGGTCAGTCGGGTGAGAACGTCCGGGGATTCACTCCATTCCCGATGGGCCTGCCTGAGCGCTGCCAACTTCTGGGGTTGAGGTCCGGACTTGTTGATCGTTGGGATATGTTTCACTCTGCGAGGCCTGTTAAAGATGTTTTTCGCAACAATATGCAAATTTGCGGCCAAAATAGTAATAAGTATTAAATACAGTAGTCTACAAGTTGCCTGTCAAGTCGTTTATAGGTTGGGAAACGATAAACCTGAACGGTGCGTCAATAAACCGGCAGTGACTTGCCGGTGCGACCGGATCGTTAAAATGTCGGACAAGGGCATTGGGCTTGCCGACGCCTGTGGTAAACTTCTGCGCTTATTCTTTGCTGCCAGTAGTGAGTGAGCGACGAACTTTATGAGGTTTCAGGCCCCCGAAAGTCTTTCCGAGCAGATAGCCCAGCATATCGGGCAGCGCATCGTTACCGGTGATCTCAGGCCCGGCGAACGCATTCAGGAACTCAAGGTGGCCGGGGAGCTCAATGTCAGCCGTGGTTCCGTGCGGGAATCCCTGCTGATCCTCCAGCGTCGTCATCTGGTCGAGATCTTTCCACGCCGGGGCGCCGTTGTCTCCCGACTGACGCCGGAACTCGTAAACAGTCTCTACGATATCTATATCGATCTGTTATGCATGTTGGGCCGCAAGGTACTCGAGCGCTGGTCCGGTGAGCAGTTGTCCGGTGTCATGGGGCAGGTCCGTGAGCTGCAGGCGGTCATCGATGCGCTCAACTCCTCGGGCGGTGACGCCGCTGAGCAGGTGATTGACGCGGGGTTCGGGGTTATGCGTTACGCCTATGGCCTGGTAGAAAACCCGTTCCTGGAAGAGACACTGGAAAATTTCCGGCCCGCCATCAGCCGCACCTATTTCGTCGCCCTGGAAAACTTCCGGGATGAACTGGAACAGACCGGTCGCTTTTTCCGTCAGCTTGCGGACGCTGCTGTCCGTGGTGACTCCCCCGGCCTTGAGCAGGCTATCTGCGAGTTTGGTGAGCATCAACGCCAACAGGTATTGAGCATTCTCAGGGAAGAGGTGAGCGCCTGATATGCGCCTGAAATCCATCAAACTGTCCGGTTTCAAGTCTTTCGTCGATCCGACCACGGTGCCATTTCCGTCAAACATGACGGCAGTTGTGGGCCCCAACGGCTGTGGCAAATCCAACATTATTGATGCCGT
>JAWWAM010000537.1:0-2313 GCA_033721715.1 Marinobacter sp. | reverse complement strand
GTCACCGTGCGACCGGCCAGATCGGTGACCGTAGTGGTCGCCTGTGTGGCGCCGGCCTGAAAGAACAGTACGCCGCCCAGAAGGGCGACGAGGAACCGTATCAATAACATGGCCCGCCTCAGAACCGCATGGCCAGGCCAATCCGGACATCCCGTCCCGGTTCCGGCAAGCCCACAATGCCTTCATAGCCTGCAATATGCTGGTAGTCGGCGTTGCTGGCGTGATCAAGGTATTGCTTGTCGCCAACGTTCTTCACCGTGACCGTCAGTCGCAGGTCCTCATCGCCTGTCGGCAGCCAGTGCATGAACAGGTCATGCACGCCGTAACCGGGCTTGTCGATGGTGCCAACAGACGTTTCCACGCTGTCGACGCCCTGCACGAAACGGCCTTGCCAGCCAAACTCAAGGTTGCGGTCCCAGCGGTAGGCCAGATCTGCCACCCAGGTGTCGCCCACGGTATTACCCAGCAGGTTATGTTCGTAGACGGTCAGTGGATCACCGTCCAGTTCGGCGTCATTGCTATGGAAGCTGAGCCCCGCCTGCAGGCCACCAATGTGGTAGGTGGTACCAATCAGGTAACCATCGGATTCCAGGTCACCGATGTTCTCGTAGATGGCCGGGCCGAACAGTGGGTCGGCGATGGCATCTTTGATCTCAGAGCGGTATACCTCGGCAGACAGGGTGAAATTGCGGTAGACATAGTCAAAGCCGATTTCGGTGTTTTTCGCTTTCTCACCCTTCAGGTCCGGATCATTACTGGCGCGATCGATCTTGAAGGTGTCGTGGGTGCTCGGGCCCCGGAAGGCTTCGGCATAGCCGGCCTTCAGGGTCAGGCCGTTCACCACTTCCCAGGCGACATTGGCGTTCGGGCTGACATCATCTTCACTGAAGTTCTCGCCGTTGTTATCGTCGAGTTGGTAATCGTCGTATCGCACACCCGCACTTAGCAGCAGGCGGTCGGTGACTTGATAGTCGTCCTGCAGGTAAACGCCCGTGACTTCACCATTCTCCTCTTCGGCCCTGCGATCGGCCGTGTCGCCGGCGTTGACCTTGTCCTCGCGATAATCCACGCCGTAGGTCAGTGCATGGCTGCCCAGCCTACTGGTGTTACGCAGATCGCCGCCGATACTGCGGGTAAAACCGAAGTATCTCCCCCAGCGATCTTCCACGTTCTGCTCAATCTCGGATTCGGTGTGGTAGATCGTCAGGGCAACATCCATCAACGGGTTAGCTGCCGGAGCGATACCGTAGTTCAGGGTGGTGGTATCACGCCGGCCATCAAGGTCGTAAAGGGCGTTGAAACCGCTGACAATCCACTGGGGACGTTGGGGCCGTTCGCCCTCGTCAGTGCGAACTTCGTGGCTCAGCTTCAGGGTCTGGTCTCCCGGCAGCTGGCCGACCAGTTTGGCAAAACCAAGTTGCTGCCTGGCGTCGGTACCGGGGATTTCGTTGTTGTCACCATCCTCGAATCGCTCGTGATCGCTCTGGCTGACAGAGACCATGGTGCTCCACTGGTTGTTCAGTCGCCCGAACAGCGTGGTGCTGGCCTTGTAGCCATCGGTATTGGAGAACGACCCCAGTTTGACCAGGGCGCCTACCTGCTCCCCGGGGCGCAGCAGATCTTCCGGATCTTTGGTGACAAACCGGAGAGCACCGCCCAGTGCACCGGCACCGGAGGTGGCTCGGCCAGCACCCGCCTCCACTTCTACCTGCTTCAGCAGTTCCGGTTCCACGGCCAGGCGACCAGTGTGGTGGAACAGGGCGCCGGCTTGGGTTGCGCCATCAACAGTGACGTTCAGAAGCGGGTCTTCAAATCCACGCACATATACCTTCTGGGCTATGCCGACAGAGCCACCAACAGACACATCGGGCTGGCTGGCGAAAACATCCTCCAGATCATCTGCCTGGTAACGTTCAAGACGTTCTTCGGTTACCACGCGGTCACTCGTCGCTTCACGATCGGCGCTTACTTCAATCGGCTCGAGTGCCCGGGTTTCTTCCTGGGCAAGTGTCGGGGGGCAGATGATTATCGCAGCAATCGCCACTGCGAGGGCGTTGCGGCGGTTGCCCGGAAGACGGACTACGTCTGACGTCTTGATGTTCATGTGCGCTCCGTTAACTGAAAATGATTCCTATTTGGCGCACATTCTTATTTAGCAAGTGAACAATGTGAAATACTTTTACAATTGTTACGAATCAGGAGTCATGAGGCAGGTGCGGGAAACCACATCACCATTCTTAACCCACCCTCTTCCCGGTTCTCTGCCTTGATCCAGCCACCGGCTGCCTCTACCTGGCGTCTTGCCAATGCCAG
>JAWWAM010000536.1:0-2318 GCA_033721715.1 Marinobacter sp. | reverse complement strand
CCCACCTCGTGGGCCCACCCCTGTCGGCCCCCCACTCCGCCTCCTTCCACTTCTACCCGTCGTTACCCCCCCCCCCCCCCCCCCCCACTCCTGCACCCAGGCCGATTACTGATCGCTGGGATCAGGGTTGTCCAGAATCGTCTGTGTCTGGGTCGCTCTGAATTCATCGACCGCCTTACGGACATCCTCTTTGAAAGTACCAATTATTTGCGCAGCCAGAAGGCCCGCATTGGTGGCACCGGCTTTACCGATCGCAAGCGTGCCAACCGCAATGCCGCCGGGCATCTGGACGATGGAAAGCAGCGAATCAAGGCCGTTGAGTGCTTTGGACTGGACAGGAACACCGAGGACCGGCAGAGACGTCTGGGAAGCAACCATGCCTGGAAGATGGGCCGCACCGCCCGCGCCAGCTATGATGACTTTGAGGCCGCGGTCGGAAGCGGATTTTGCGTAATCAAACAGCAGGTCCGGTGTACGGTGGGCAGAGACAACCTTTGTCTCGTAAGGCACGCCCAGCTTGTCCAGCATCCCGGCGGCATGTTCCATGGTGGGCCAGTCTGACTTCGAGCCCATGATGAGTCCTACAAGCGGCTGCATATGCAACAGTCCTGATGTGTGAGAAAGCCGGCCATTGTATGTAAGGCCCTGTAACCATGCAAACGCATCATGATGTAACCTTCCTTCGGCAGGCGCCGTTCAGGGCGCTCATTTTGCGTCGTTGCAAGGTACGGGTATTATCATGCCTAGTTACCCTTACCGTCCATATCCTGGAGCTGTTATGGAACCGATCCGTCCGGATGATGATGAAGTACGTGCTGGCACCGCAGATACCAAGCGGGAAGAGGGGCTGTCTGCCCAGCGGGAACCGCGGGATAGCGGAAAGGCAGCCCGGGACAAAAAACCTGAAGCGCCCAGGCGAGCCGCTGCCGGAGGTGGTGACGCCAGCAAGCCTGCAGGCAGCCTGCGCAAAGCTCCCGGAGGTGGCGGCCCGGGCCGGGGTGGAATGTGGGCTGTTGCCCTGCTCGTAGTTGCCGGTGCAGCCGGTGCCGGATGGTACCAGCAGGAGCAACGAATCCAGATGTTGGAGGGCCAGCTTGAAGAGGCAGACTACTGGGCACGTCAAAGCAAGTTGGCACTGGCACGGTTTGAGGGCGAGCTGTCCGAAACCGGTGAAAGCCTGCAGGAAACAGGGCAGTCCATGGAGGAGCAATTGGCCTCTCAGGGCGAGCGCCTGGATACGGTTGACAGCGAAATAGCCAAGCTCTGGGGCGTGGCCAATGACCGCAACCGGAAACGACTCGATGACCACGAATCGAAACTCGAGTCGCTGCGCGCAGACCTCGAAGAGGGCAAGAGTGCCCGCGACACGCTGACCGCTTCGGTGGAAGAACTGGAAGCCGAGGTTGCTTCAAGGCTGGAGGGGATAGAGTCTGATCTTGAAAAGCAGATTGTAGCCGTGCGTGAGACTGGCCAGGAGAACGCCTCCCGGCTGACCAGTCTGGACGAATCCCTTGCCGGGGTTGATCAGCTGGTAGAGCGCCAGCTGGTCCGGTTTGAGCGAGAGCAGAAACTGACCATTGATGGCCTGGAAAGCCGGATTGCCGCACTTGAGGAAGAAACAGACAACCTGTCCAGTAGCGGGCAGCTGGATGCTGTCCGTCGCGAACTGGCGGAGCTGGAGGGCACGGTAGCCTCTATTGATTCTTCCCGTGCCCAGCTGACATCGAGGCTTGTCCGGTTGTCCGAGGAAGTGAACGACTTGCGGTCGCGGATATCGGGGCAGTAACGCCCCGATTGAGCTTTGTAACAGTTTGTAGTCATCCCTTGCGGTAGCTCTCAGTTCCGCATGTTCGCAGTTGTTATGATCGGGTCAACTCGCGAAAGGATGAAGAGTGAACAACAATGAAAACCCGATTTCTTTTTCCCGGTCTTTCCCGTTTTCTGGCGGCCCTGTTTGTGGTTTCGCTGCTGGCGCTTGGCTCCGGCTGCACGGTTTACCAGTCCATTGGCAAGAGCGTAGGCTCGTTTCTGCACCCCGTATCCGGGCATGATTTTGTCCATATAGACAATGATCAGTGGGATCGCAGCAACGCGGTTCTGTATTTCTACCGCACTCATTCCCAGTGGGCCGCTGATGAAATAGAAGCCCCAAGCATCTATATCGACGACAACCATTACTTCAACATCCGCAACGACAGCTTTACCTGGCTGGAAGTTGCCCCGGGAGAGCGTCACATTGCTATCCGCCGGCCGCTGCTGGGGCTGGAAGGGCTGAACTCTTTCAGTCTCAGTCTGATTGCTGATGCAACGTTGAAGGT
>JAWWAM010000535.1:0-2324 GCA_033721715.1 Marinobacter sp. | reverse complement strand
GGTGTCCCGACTTGCATTAACCTCGCGCACAGAGAGTCAGGAAGCTGCCTCCAGGGTCGAAGTGGAAGGGCGAGACATGGACGCCAGCATCTCGCCGGCGGCCCATCCTGTCGGAACAACGGTGGAAGTCCGGGATCTGTTCTTCAATACGCCGGCCCGCCGCAAATTTCTCCGTACCGAAAAAACCGAATTCAATCACGTTGACGAATGTGTCCGGCGTCAGGCCCTGAGCCGTTTTGATACCGGCTTCACGCTCCGCCACAATCAGCGGGTGGTCCAGAGTCTGCGCCCGGCGGAAAATCCCCTCGACCGCGAGCGCCGGATCGGTTCTCTGTGTGGCCAACAGTTCATCGACAATGCGGTGGTGATTGATGCCGAGGCGACGGGATTGAAACTCTGGGGTTGGGTGGCGCTGCCCACCTTCTCGCGCAGCCAGGCGGATCTTCAGTACTTTTTTGTCAACGGTAGGGTGATCCGTGACCGGCTGGTGGCCCACGCCGTGCGCCAGGCATACCGCGACGTGCTCTATAACAACCGCCACCCGGCCTTCGTGCTTTACCTGGAAGTGGACCCCTCCAATGTGGATGTGAACGTTCACCCTACCAAGCATGAGGTGCGTTTCAGGGATGGCCGGCTGGTCCACGATTTTATTTTCCGTACTCTCCACAAAGCCCTGGCGGATGTGCGGCCAGACGACCACCTGAGGGGCGCTGTCGCACAGTCCCATGGGCGGGAGTCCGCCGGCGGCTCGGGTGGCTATGGCACCCAGGTGGCCATGTCTGATGTAAACCCACGGCCGGCTCCCGATCCGTTTGCCAGCTCAAGCGGGCAACACGTTGGTGGTTTTAACGGCAGCCAGCGGCCACCCCAGCATGAATGGCAAGCCCGTGACCAGATGGCGTTCTATCAGTCCCTGAACCAGGGGGGCGGTGTCGATCGCCAGCCTGCCATGGCGGATGCCGGTGAGGTGGCGGTAGCGTCGCCGACGCCGCCCCAGAGCAGCGCCGACGAACCGCCGCTGGGTTACGCAATTGCCCAGTTGCATGGCATTTATATTCTCGCCCAGGGCCGTCAGGGCATGATTGTGGTGGATATGCATGCCGCTCACGAGCGCATCACCTACGAGCGCATGAAAAGAGCGTTGGAAGCCCAGGACCTGAAAAGCCAACCGCTCCTGGTACCGGTATCTCTGGCCGTCAGCCACAAGGAGGCTGCACTGGCGGAAACCCATGCAGAAGAGCTTTTGCAGCTGGGGTTGAGGGTAGAACGTATAGGTCCCGAAACCCTGGCAGTCCGGCAGGTGCCAGCCCTGTTACGGGGTGCCGATACTGAACAACTGGTGCGGGACGTATTGTCGGATCTGATCGAAAACGGCGAGAGCGACCGTGTCGAAGCTGTCACCCACGAGCTGCTTGGCACCATGGCCTGCCACGGCTCGGTGCGGGCAAACCGACAACTGACCATTCCCGAAATGAACGCCCTGCTGCGCGACATGGAGGCCACGGAGCGAAGCGGTCAGTGCAATCACGGCCGGCCCACCTGGACCGTGGTCACGCTGTCAGAGCTGGACAAGCTGTTCCTGCGGGGGCGTTAACGCCTTTATGCCTCCCGCCATATTCCTAATGGGCCCCACGGCCTCCGGCAAGACCGACCTGGCCATCGAACTTTGTCGTCGCTTGCCCTGCGATATTATCAGTGTTGATTCGGCGATGATCTACCGTGGTATGGACATCGGTACCGCCAAACCCTCGCCGGCGGAATTGGCCCAGGCCCCCCACCGGTTGATCGATATCTGCGATCCTGCAGAGACATATTCGGCTGCGGACTTTCGTCGTGACGCCCTGGATGAAATGGCCGATATCACGTCAGCCGGCCGGATCCCGCTGTTGGTGGGCGGTACCATGATGTATTTCAAGGCCCTGCTTCACGGCATGTCTGATCTGCCCTCCGCTGATGCCGAGATCCGGCGGGCGCTGGAGCAGCAGGCCCTGGAGAATGGCTGGGAGAGTCTGCATCGCGAACTGGAAGAGCGGGACCCGGTGGCAGCGAGACTGATTCACCAGAACAACCGCCAACGCCTGATTCGGGCGCTGGAAGTAATTCGTCTGACAGGACGTCCGATTTCCGCGCTGTGGGAGGACAAATCACGCAGTAATTCGGCCATTGACGATGCTGGTAACCGCAGTGTTGAGGATTACACCTATTTCACCCAATGGCAGGCAGACGAAACGCCGTCTCTTCCGTATACTGTGGTGCAGCTTGCGATGGCTCCCGCTGACAGGCGGGTACTCCATGAAAGAATAAACCTGCGTTTTCAGGCAATG
>JAWWAM010000534.1:0-2328 GCA_033721715.1 Marinobacter sp. | reverse complement strand
TTAAGCAATGCTGTTACCGCCCCGGCGCCCATCCCGGCAATGATGGCAGCACCGGTTGCCAGCCAGGGGTTCACGCCCTCAAGGATAAGGACAGCAGCGACAGCGGCCCCCAGGGGAAAGCTGCCATCTACGGTCAGGTCCGGGAAGTCGAGTACACGAAAAGAAATGTAGATGCCGAAGGCAACCAGTCCGTAGATAAGGCCGGTTTCGACAGCGCCGTAAAAGGCAATATTGCTAAGCATGGGAATGGTTCACCGTAAATGAAAACGGGCAGCCCTTGTGAGGCTGCCCGTGAACAGTGTGTTATTGGTCGCTGTTTACGACTTCTTTCGCGTCGCTGATCAGGTCGTCGGACAGGGTAATGCCCATGCGCTCTGCAGCAGCGGGGTTCACGAACAGGTTCAGGGTGTCGACGGATTCCACATCCATATCGCCAGGGTTGGCGCCTTCAAGGATGCGGGCAACCATGGCGCCGGTCTGGCGGCCGTGGTCGTAGTAGTCGAAACCGAGGGCAGCAACGGCGCCGCGATTGACAGTAGCCGTGTCGGCAGCGAATACCGGGATGCTGGCGCGTTCACCAACGGAGATCACCGCTTCAACGGCACTGATGACGGTGTTGTCGGTGGTCAGGTAAATGGCGTCTGCCTTGCCTACCAGGGAGCGGGCAGCACCAAGGACTTCCGAGGTCTTGGTGGCGGCGGCTTTCACCAGTTTGATACCGCGGGCTTCCATGCGCTCTTCGATCATTTCTATCAGCGCCACCGAGTTGGCTTCACCCGGGTTGTAGACGGTGCCAATACGCTTGGCGTCGGGAACGGCCCGCTCGAGCATGTCGAGGTGGCTTTCAATGGGCAGCATGTCGGTTACGCCAGTAATGTTGGCACCGGGGGCTTTGAGGCTTTTGACCAGTTTGGCACCGACTGGGTCGGTGACGGCTGAAAATACCACCGGTGTTTTGCGGGCAGCAGCGGCCATGGTCTGGGCCGATGGCGTGGCAATGGCAACGATGACATCCGGGCCTTCTCCCACAAACTTGCGGGCGATCTGCGAGGCGATGGCGGAGTTGCCCTGTGCGCTTTCGTGCATGATGCGCAGGTTTTCGCCGTCTTTGTATCCCTTTTCCTCGAGCTCATCCCTGACGCCCTGGTACACCGCGTCCAGTGCCGGGTGTTCCACAATCTGGGTGATGGCAACCACACGCTGTTCATCAGCCTGGGCCATTACAGCCAGTGCCACCAGGGCAGTACCCAGCAGCGTGCGCAGAATTCTGTTGGCCATAAGCCGGTCTCCCGAGTCGGTTCAAAAGGTGTGGCGCGACCTGAGTGGTGTGCGAGTGTCGAACGCCCGTTTAATAATGGGGCGGGAGTTTACCACAGGCTATTGGCTTGCGGGGTATGGGAAGGTACCTTATTGATTAATTCCAGGAGGATAACCCGGCGCTGGAATAGGTGTGATGGGGAATAGTTCTATACGCATCACGTTTTGACGTGCAATGTTGTGTTGAAATAGGCTACTAAAGTCGAATACGCAAAACCCCTTACAAAAATAACCCGATAACTCGAATAACACATGCAAGGAAGGTCCATGGACACCACCAATAAACTCCCCCTGGATATGCTCTATCACTGGGAATCGGCCAAGCCCGACTCCCTGTATATGACCCAGCCTATTGGCGACGGCAAGGTTGTTGAGTACACCTGGAAACGCGCGGTGGACGAAGCCCGCCGCATGGCCTCCTACCTGAAATCCCTGAATCTGCCGGAAAAAAGCCGGGTAGGGATTATCTCCAAGAACTGCGCCCAGTGGTTAATGTCAGACTGGGCGATCTGGATGGCCGGCCACATTTCCGTGCCTCTGTATCCCACGCTGAACGCGGATACCGTTAACTACATTCTTGAGCACAGCGAATGCGAGGTTCTGTTCGTCGGCAAACTGGACGACTGGGACATGATGAAGTCCGGCGTGCCGGAGAGGGTGCGCTGTGTTTCTTACCCGCTGAGCCCGCCCAATGATTTTGAAACCTGGGACGACATTGTGGGCAAATTCCCGCCGCTTGAAGAGAACGCCCGGCGTGATGCCGATGAGCTGGCCACCATTGTTTACACCTCGGGCAGCACAGGCCGTCCGAAGGGTGTGATGCTGAGTTTCGGCAACATGGCTTTTGCGGCCGAAGGCGGCATGGAAGTACTGAAAGTCGGTTCCGGCGAACGCATGCTGTCTTACCTGCCCCTTGCTCACGTCTTTGAGCGCACATTTGTGGAGCTCGCTTCCCTGTACGCGGGGTTCCAGCTTTTCTTCGCCGAATCTCTGGATACCTTTGTGCAGGAT
>JAWWAM010000533.1:0-2337 GCA_033721715.1 Marinobacter sp. | reverse complement strand
CGTTATCGGTGCGGCCGTTGGCGAAACGGTCAGTCACGGTAAAATAAACCGTGGCGCCGGCCCAGTTGAAGCTTTGCTGCGGAGCATCTGCGGCCTCAAGCAGTAACAGGCCTTCCGCCTCCGGGGCGGGCGTCATGGTAACCTCACCATTTTCAACCCGGGTCTTTTCGCCGCTATAGAAATCCCGCACCCATTCCCCCTCGGAAAATGTGGCGCCCACGGAAACCGTCATTGCGGCATCGGTGGCCACACACAGGTCGCCACTGGTTGAAGCACCGGGGTTGTCTGAAGGTGGGGCCGCAGTCTCGAACTGGTCGCTGGCGCAGCCGCCAAGAGAGAGGCACGTCACAAGGCTGGCGGTCAATCTGAGGTTTTTCGGGTATGAATTCATGCAATGGGCTCCGGTTCCATTTATTGTTGTCATACCGCAATCAGACCAGACCCGGGGGCAGGGTGGTAGACGGAATTTGCTACGCCTCACTACTCCCCCGTTCTACGCCTCAGGGAATGAAATCAGGGCTGATGCCAGCAACGGCAAATTGCAACACAGTTCGGTTACTCGCAATAGAAAGATTTGCGTTCAGCCCGTCCGGCCAACCTCGTGCCAGGGCGGACAACAAGAATAAGGCAAGAACAAGCAGAGGAATCACCTGATGAATCGTCGAACTTTTATCCGCAGCACACTCGCAGCGTCCATTGCCGCAGCAACTTTCGGGATGTCGGTACCTGCACACGCCGAGATCGAGGAAGGCAAACTTCTGGTCTGGATCAACGGGGACAAGGGCTACGATGGCCTGCAGGAAGTGGGCGACTGGTTTACCGAGGAAACCGGTATTCCCGTTGAAGTGGCGCACCCGGACAGCGCCACTGACAAGTTCCAGCAATCCGCCGCCACCGGTAACGGCCCGGACATTTTTATCTGGGCTCACGACCGTTTTGGCGAATGGGCCCAGAGCGGCATCATTTCCGAGATCAAACCATCACAAAATGTGGTTGATGCCAATTTCGATTTCACCTGGGATGCGGTGACGGTCGATGGCAAGATGTATGGCTACCCCATGGCCGTCGAGTCCATCGGATTGATCTACAACAAGGATCTGGTATCCGAGCCGCCAGCCGCCTTTGAAGACATTCCCGCCATCCATGAAAAACTGGCAGAAGATGGCAAGCGCGCCATTTTGTGGGACTACAACAACACCTATTTCACCTGGCCGATGATCGCTGCGGCGGGTGGTTATATCTTTGCCCAGAATGAAGACGGCACCTATGACGTCAAGGATACCGGCGTTAATAACGAGGGTGCCATGAAAGGCGCCAACATGCTGGCCACCCTGATTGAAGAAGGGGTAATGCCCCGTGGTGCAGACTACAGTGCCATGGAATCCGGCTTTAACAAGGGCGAAGTGGCCATGATGATCAACGGACCCTGGGCCTGGGGCAACCTTGAGAAAAGCGGTATTGAATTCGGGGTCGCCACACTGCCGACGGTAGACGGCGAACCCAGTAAGCCAATGGTGGGTGTGATGGCCGCAACCCTTAACACGGCCAGCCCCAACAAGGATCTGGCCGTGGAGTTCCTCGAAAACTACGCGCTCTCCGTCAAGGGCCTGAAAATGGTGAACGACGACGTTCCCCTGGGCGCTGTCGCCAACAAGGAATTCATGGACGAGCTGTCGTCTGACCCGAACATTGCTGCAACGTTCGAAAACGCCGAGCTGGGTGAGCCCATGCCGAGTGTGCCTGCCATGGGGGCGTTCTGGTCCTCCATGGGGCCGGCGCTGCAGAACATCACTTCCGGAAGACAACCCGTTGAGGATGCCCTGAACTCTGCAGCCAAGCGCATTACCCGGTAACACCGGAGACGGGAAGGCCGCGGGCAATTCTGCCTGCGGCTTTCTCAGTGTGGCTGAACTGTTGATGCAAACCTGCCGTCGTTCTGCCTGGCGACGGCTTTAAACGGGC
Source organism: Marinobacter sp. (assembly GCA_033721715.1). Taxonomy (GTDB): domain Bacteria; phylum Pseudomonadota; class Gammaproteobacteria; order Pseudomonadales; family Oleiphilaceae; genus Marinobacter. The sequence continues at coordinate 375 of JAWWAM010000533.1, read as the reverse complement.
TGACTACAATGATAACGGAAACACTGTCCTCCCCTGGAACAGAAAGCAGACTTCCAATGACCCGAATGATTCTAAAGTGGGGCGCCCTCGCCGCGTTAGTCGGAATGGCGCTCTACCTGATACTGGCGCTGTACGCCCAGCAGGAGTTTGTGTTTGCGATGCTTTTCCTGGTGCTGACGGCATCAGCGGTATTTGTCTTCGTTAACAAAAAACTCTACGCCCATCGCTACATTTTCCCCGCTGTAGCGGGGATGGGCCTGTTCGTTATTTTCCCGCTGATGTACACGGTGGGTATTGGTTTTACCAACTACAGTGCCAGCAATCTGCTGAGCTTTGAGCGGGTACAGGAAAACCTGCTGGACCGCACCTACCAGT
>JAWWAM010000532.1:0-2338 GCA_033721715.1 Marinobacter sp. | reverse complement strand
TACTGCACGGGCACCGGTGGCACCCGCACAGCAAAGGGGTCAGTAGGCCATCGCCACAGCACTGTCCGGGGTAACCGGGGTGCCACCGTGATTGGCTATGTGTTTTTCGGAGTCGGCTTTCTTGAGGAAGGCAACTACTTCACCATCGTCACCACGTACCAGGTAGGCAGCTTTGCCGAACAGTTTCAGGCCGGTGACGTTGTCGTAGACGTAGGTTGCATTGATCGCGCTTCCCGGTTCTTCCATCGCTGCGAGCATGTCGGCAACGCTGTCGTAAGTAACAATGCCTTTGTCTTCAAACCATATTTCGGCGGGTTTCAGGAGGGGGTTGTTGGGCTGGGTGTCAACGACCGAATTGACCAGTGAGTCATAATCCAGATCCATGGCTTCATAGGCGGCACGCAGGTAGGTCTCATCCACCCAGCGGTCGAAATCCAGGTCTGGCACGCCCACTTCTCGCTTCAGCAGATCCAGGTCGTATTTCATGGCCTCGACCCATTCATCCTTGATGCTGGCCTCGGCGGTGGTGATGCCGCCCTCGCTGAAGTAGAGGTAAAGCACTTCCTTTTCCACGCCGGTCCACTCGGCGACCTTCATGGCGGCTTCCATGGGGTTTTCCCGGATCCATTTCTGGGCTTCGAGTGTGGCTTTCAGAACGCCTTCCACCACTTCCGGATACTGCTCGGCGTAGCTTTCCCGCACCACAATGCCGTGGAAGGTGGGAATGCCGGCTTCACTGCCGTCGTAGATTTTGCGGGCGGTGCCCCGGAACTCCATGATTTCTGACCAGGGGCAGAAATCGGCGTGGGCATCAATGCGGCCGGCCTGAATGTTGGCGGCACCCACGGCAGGGCTCTGGTTGACGATCTGGACCTTGTCGCTGAGGCCTGCTTCGCTCAGGGCCTTGAGGGTCATGCCCCAGGCGGCGCTGCCTACCGGAACGGACAGGGTCTTGCCCTCGAGGTCTGCCAGGCTCTGGGCATCGGAACCGATGGGAACGACAATGCCATTACCGGTGCCGCGAAGGTTGTAACCAGTAACTGCAATGAAACGGGTTTCCTGCTTGCCGGTTTCCTGGAACTTGGCGCCGTTAACAATCAGCGGATAGTCGCCCATCACACCGAATTCCAGTTTGCCAGCCAGCATCTGGTTAGTGATGGGCGGGCCGGAATCATAGTCCCGGTAAACGATGTCGTAATCGACACCTTCGTATTTGCCGGTGGTGGGCAAATGCTTTTCAAGCAGGTCGAGTTTTTCCAGCACAATGCCGCCGGAAACAGTGTTGGTCACCATGCTCTGGTGGCCAATGCCAACGCGGATGGTGTCTGCAGATACAGCGCCGGCATACAGTGCCAGTGATCCACAGAGTGTGAGTGTTGCAAGGGCTCTCGAATCTCTCATCGTCTTTTCCTTCCCGTTTCGTTTCACTTGTACTAACAGGTCATGATCCCTGCAGTAGGTGTTGCACCTGCTGTGCCAGAAACCGATAGGTGGAACCAAGCTGTTTGTTTTTATTGGAGTTTGAATTTTTGGCCGGAGACGAATCGGTAGAGAACGCAAACTCCCGGTGCGCCCGCGTTTGGTGCGAAGGTGTCTGAGCGGTGCCAGGACAGCGCAGGAGGCAATCCTGTCGCTATAACAAGTAATGCAAGTGAGCGAGGCGCAGGGGAGTGGCTGGTTCTTTGTAGTTCGCAGTGAAATGGTTTTTACTGAAGGCAATAGCCATCCAATACGGCGCTCGAGGAGATCCCATGGCCAGATTCAGCGATGGATTGCCAGCACCGTCAGTGCTGATGTTCGACTGGCACGGCACGTTGGTGGACACCCATGACGCCATGTTCAGCGCAATGGAAGAGATGCTTCCACAGCTGGAAGATCTGGGCCTGGTGGACAGGCTGTTGCCTGAAGAGAAGTGCCGCACCGCCGATGATGCCCGCCTGGTGCGCTACATCCGGATTTTCCGTCGCTTGCATCCCCGTATCCTGGCGGAGCGGCGGGTGTCCCGTACCGATATCTTCAATGCCATCTTTGGTGACGACAAAGAGGCCAGGTTGATCGCCCACGAGGCCTACAATCACTGCTACCGGAATTACTTCGGAAAGGTAAAGCCGTTTCAGCAGGGCGCCTACGAATACCTTACGGCTCTGAAAGAGATGGGAATCCGGCTGGCGGTATCCACTAACCGCAACCGGGAGTTCCTGGATAAAGAACTTAAAATGGTCGACGAAGGGCGCTGGCAGAACCTTTTTGATGTCACGGTCTGCGCCGATGACGTGACCGAGTACAAACCCGATCCGGAAGTGATCACCCGCGCCCTGGAGAAGCTGGGCTTACCCGC
>JAWWAM010000531.1:0-2349 GCA_033721715.1 Marinobacter sp. | reverse complement strand
GGTCAGCCAGAGTGGATTTACCGTGGTCAATATGGGCGATGATCGAAAAGTTACGGATTCGGCTCAGTTCAGTCACAGACAATGAATACTCATAAAATACGAAGGATTGAGCCCGGAAGGGGCCGTGCCGGAGTCCGGCGACGGCGTGATTTTACCGGTTACCGGCCGCCATTGCCATGATCAGGAAGTCAGTGGCCGCTCATATTGCCGAATCAGGAAACCAATGAGGGCATCCTCATCCAGCGGATAGCTGAACAGGTTGCCCTGGCACTGTGCACAGCCGGCACTTTTCAGGAAACTCAGCTGCTGCGGCGTTTCCACCCCTTCGGCCACAACGGTGAGGTGCAATTTTCTGGCCAGCGCAATAACCGCCGACGCCACGTCGGTGGCGCTGACGCTGTAGGGAATGTCGCGGATAAATCGGTGGTCGATCTTGATCACATCCAGCGGCAACTGCTGAAGGGCCACCAGCGAGCAGGAACCGGTTCCGAAATCGTCCAGAATCAGGCATACCCCCATATCGTGGAGGGAGACCAACAACTCCCGGAGCATTCGCGGGTCTTCGTTCAGCAGTTCCGCCGGCATTTCCAGTTCCAGCCGCTCCGGTGACACACCGGTTTCAGTAATCACCTGCCGCATCATGTCAAGAAAACCGGAATCCGTCAGCTGACGCACAGACAGGTTAACCGCCATTTTCAGCGACTCGAATCCTGCTCTTTCAAGTGCCTGAACCTGGATACACGCCTGCCGCAACGCCATTTCACCAAGCCTGACAATCAGCCCGGTTTCCTCCGCCAGTGAGATAAACTGCTGGGCGCTCACCAATCCTTTCTCCGGATGGTGCCAGCGCAGAAAGGCTTCAACGCCGATTACCCGCTCGGTTTGAAGATCAATCTTGGGCTGGTAGTGCAGAACAAAGCGATCACCATCCAGGGCCGTCGCCAGTTCCTCCTGTTGCAACAGACGTCGGGCTGCCTTGATGTTCATTGCCGGAGTAAAGAACTGGTAAGTATTGCGCCCCATTTCCTTGGCCCGATACATGGCAAGGTCCGCATATTTCATCAGCGTGCCCGGGTCCTCACTGTCGTGGGGAATCATGGTGATACCGATACTGACGGTAATGCCCACTTCATGATCGTTCAGGCGGATTCGCTGGCACAGGCGACGGAGAATGGTGTCGGCAACCTTACCCGCGGCGTCGGAGCCGCTGATGCGCGACAACAGCACAACAAATTCGTCACCACCCAACCTGGCAACCGAATCATCTTCCCTTACGCAGCCGGTAAGCCACTGGGACACCTGTTTGAGCAACTCATCACCAGCGTCATGGCCCAGGGTATCGTTGATACGTTTGAAGCCATCCAGATCCAGGAACATCAGGGCGGCTGGTTCTTCACTGCGGCGGCTTCGACGCACCACATGACTCAGACGGTCCTTGAACAACTGGCGGTTTGCCAGCCCCGTCAGGGGATCATAGAACGCCAGCCGGTGAAGCTCTGACTGCGCTGCTTTGAGCTGGGTCAGGTCTCGCAGACTGAGCACCACACCATCAACCCCGGGGACATTGAGCATGGCGGTGTAGGTACCCTCCATGTCTCGCCACTGCCCTTCCGAATCCCGGATGCGGGCACGAACAACCGGCATCTGTTTGCCGGGCGAATTGACCGCCTCCTCAAAAGCGGTTGTCAATTGGGGCCGGTCTTCCGCATGCACCAGGGTATCGAGATCCAGGCGATAAACCTCTTCCGGATCAAAACCAAGAATGTCACGGCTCGACGGGCTCGCATACCGGGGATTGCCTTTGCGATCCAGAACCAGAGTCACATTGGCGGCCCCTTCTGTAATAGCCCGGTACCGGCCGGCACTGATCTGCGCCATGATCCGGCCGCGAATCATGGTAAGAACGAACAGGAACATCAGCAGGCTGATGAGAATACCGGAGCCGAGGACAATGGGTGGGCGTGGATCAGAGGCAAGGAAATCAAAGGCTGGCGTGGAACGGGTCTGCAACAGCCAGTCCCGGCCACCATGGCTGATTGTCTGGCTCATCTCAAAGCTGAAGTCTTCATCCAGCGAGCCAAGATTGGAGCCGTACATCAGCGAATCCCGGGAGATGTTCCCGGCATCGTATATCTTCACGTCCAGAAACGGAGAAATCAGGCCAACGATACCATCCAGCAGGTGATTCATCCTGAACGCACTGAAGACATACCCGGCCAGCATGATCTGACGCTCTCCCCGACTCTCGGGCACATCGCCCCCCTGGTAGACGGGGTAGTACATCAAAAAGCCAGCCTGGTCTTCAGCCACTTCTTCCTGCACCAATACCACCTTGCCAGTGACCTTGGG
>JAWWAM010000530.1:0-2354 GCA_033721715.1 Marinobacter sp. | reverse complement strand
GCGTAATGCTGCTCCAGCCAGCTCTGTGCCTTGCGAATGGCATCATCCTGATGCGCTTTCTGGCTGTAGAACGCCATGTAGGGTGTCTGTTCCATTCTGCGCCCGTCCAGCACCAGCATCTTGCTGCAGGCCAGGGCTACGGCGGGTGAGGCGAAACGCTCCACCAGGTAAATGCACAAATCCACAAACGCTGTGGCCCCGCCGGCGCAGATAATCTGGCCGTTATCCACCAGCAACTGGTCCTCTTCCAGGCGCAGGTGCGGGTAACGGCTACGAAACAACGGTGCTGCCCGCCAGTGGGTGGTAGCCACCTGATCCTCCAGCAAACCGGCCTCCGCCAGCACAAAGCTGCCGGTACAGACACTGGCGAGTACCGCACCACGCTCGAGTGCTTCCCGCAACCAGCCATACAGAGGCTTTGACGGCGCCAGGGTTCGCTCAAGCCGCTCCGCCCCAACCGCGGCTTCCACGGAAGACCCAACCACGATCAGATCAGCCTGGAAATCTCCCCGTTGAATGGTCGGCGTAACCACGGCACCGCTGTACCCACGCACCGGCTCGTCGTCCACTGTTACCACCTGGACGTTGAACAGGGGCTCGCTATAGCCAACGGGAGCACGGCCACAGAAATTGGCCACGGTAAAGAAATCCATCACGCCGTGCACGCCGGACGCGTGACAGTTGGGAAAGGCGACGATCGCAATATTGAACATGACTGACTGGCCCTTTTCGCACTTTATATGTCAAATATGACACTCCTGCTGGCCAGCGGCAAGTCCTAATCTGAACCTGTCATTCACAATGCAGGAAGAAGGACTTTTAGCATGACCTCACAACTGAACACCCAGTCAGAGATCTTTCAACGTCCGCCAAGCCAACCCGCTCCAGACCATGCTGGTTTCTCAGCCACACGGCTGGCCCTCCAGTTGTACGGCAGGGTTTCACCGCAGAAGGCCGGCCGGCTGGTAAACCGCATGGCCTTCAGGCCCTCGCGCCTGCCCGTGCCGATTCGCTATGAACCCCTGCTGGATAACGCCGACAGTTACACCCAACTTCAGCATGGCGCCCGCACCATACCGGTCTATTCCTGGGGCGAAGGACCGGTCATTCTCGGCGTTCATGGCTGGGCCGGCGCCGGAATACAGTTTGGCGCCTGGGTAACCCCGCTGGTGGAAGCCGGCTATCGCGTGGTGCTGTTTGACGCCCCTGCCCATGGCCGAGCCCAGGGCGAAAGCACCGACCTGTTTGAAATGGCCGAGGTCACTGCCAGGGTGGCGGCCAGTGTTGGCCGTGTTCATGGCGTTCTGGCGCATTCTCTTGGCTGTATTGCTATTACCCGGGCCATCACGGACGGCCTGAAGGCGAGTTACCTGGTGATGCTGGCTCCTCCAGCCGGCCTCCGTGCTGTGATGGACAATCTGGGCCGGCAACTGGGGCTGAGCGGGGACGTTCTGGCGGTCCACCTTCAGCTGATGGAAGAGCGTTTCGGTCAATCGGTCTGGGAACAGCTCGATCTGGAAGCGTTGTCGCGGTCGCTCACCCAACGGGGCCTGATCGTGATCGATGACGACGACACCTCCATCTCACCCGATGAAAGCCAACGGATACACGACAACTGGGCGAACGCGACGGTTTTACGCACCCGGGGTCTGGGCCATCACCGGCTGTTATGGAGTCCCATGGTTGTGGAAACCGTACTCCGGGATCTGGGTCGGCCGGTGGATACCGTTTGATTGCACCATCCCGCACTCCCGTTTATGGTTTCGAAGCAGAACCGCTAACCGACATGGAGTCCCGCAATGCAACTGTCCGACCCGAAACAGCAACAAACGCCCCGGGGCCGATTCGCCTGGAGGGAGAGCGGTAGCCCGGAGGGCCAGCCGCTGGTAATGATCCACGGCTGGCCGGAAAGCTCCTACTGCTGGGAACATGTGGCCGCACACCTGAAACCGGGATTTCGCATTATTGCCCCGGACCTGCGGGGGCTGGGCAACAGTGAACGTACCCCGGGCGTCAATCATTACCGCAAACAGGAGATGGCGCAGGATGTGATCAGCCTGCTGGACAGCCTGGGCATTGGCGACTTTCAGCTTGTAGGCCATGACTGGGGCGGTATTGTGGCCCAGGAAGTGGCCCTGGCCATCCCGGACCGGGTGCGTCGGATGGTGATCATGAACATTGCCATCATCAACAATCTGAAGGGCAATCAGGAAGTGATTGAAAAGGTCCGCTCCGACGAATATCTGCGCAGCTTCCGGATTCCGGGCACACCGGGTACCAGTTCCAATTATTACAGAACCTTTCGCGATGACGCCAAACGCTGGGCCACGACGGCAGGTCATCGGTGGCCAATG
>JAWWAM010000529.1:0-2365 GCA_033721715.1 Marinobacter sp. | reverse complement strand
TAATACGTTTTCTTTGAAACCGTGGGTATGAACGATGTCAGTACCCTGCAATTTGCAGTGAGTGGCGATGGCTTTTGCGATTGAAAAGGGGCCAGTATGGGCCTCGTCAGCCAGGGTTACTGGAATGCCGAGCTCTACCAGTTTGTCGTGCAGAATGCCGGGGTTGAAGACGACAGCGCTCACCGAAACGCCGATGCGAGCACTGAGCGCCTGGCACAGGTTATAGACTTGAACCTCGGCTCCGGCCCAGAGGTCTCCGGATATAATATGCGTGATGGTAATCGGGCTGCTGATCGGTTCGTCACTCATGCCAGGCTGCGCCCTATGGTGGCCAGTAATGTGCGGGCGGTTGAACTGTTTCCGTCGTGGAGGTTGAATCGATGGAGGTCAAAATCGTTCCGGCTGGCTCTGTTCCAGCCGGTTTTGGTTGTGCACGCTGCCTGATAGTGGTTTGCGACAAGCTGTTCACCACTCCCGGTTATGTCTCCGTTGGGGTAGCAGAAGATCGGCACGCTATTGACGTCCATCCCCTCAAGATCTGACAGGCACCCGGCAATCTGCTCCTCAAGCGCCTCTTTGCTGTCCAGGCGGTTAAGCCGGAAGTGGTTTCTGGTGTGCGCCCCGTACTTGACCAGGTCGCGCCCCGACATTTCCCTGAGTTCCCTGGTCTGCAGTATAAAAGGGGCCTGCTCATCATCATTGACCTCCGCTGCGAGCAGCGACGCGGACTCTTTCAGGTGCTGGATAATAGTGGCGTCATCCAGGTCCTTGAGGCGATTGATGACTGCATCCGCTTCCAGAAGTGATAGCGGGGTGGACCTGTTACCAGCGTCGCCTAGGTAAGGCTGAAGCCACGCTAGTGTTTGATCGTTCAGATTGACCCCGGGGGTTCGTAGCAACCGAATGACTTTTTCGGGCCAGAAAGTATCGCCAGTATCCACCATGTCGGTGACCAGGAAAATGGTTGCAGGCACTTGCTCATGCCGAAGCACGGGATAACCAAACAAGTAGTTATCTCTCCAGCCGTCATCAAAGGTAAAGGCCACTGAAAGCGCTGGCAGGGCTTCGCCAGCATTTTTCTTGCGCAGCCATTCATCCAGATGGACAGGCGCGGCGCCCAACGACCGAACGAGCTTTATGTGCTGCTGCAAGTTTGCCGGCGAAATAATCATCCCGGGTTGTTCCCGCTCACGCTCGGGGGAGTTTTCCGGCAGTACCCGGTGATAGGTCAGGATGATCAGGGTAGGGCTGCGGGTAACGCTCAGGCGCAGCCATCCATAAGCGGCGAACGCGCTGAGTACCCAGAATTTTATAAAGGAGCGGATAGTTGCCACGCCCATTACCTCCGTCGGCCAAGCCTGTGGTTTTGGCGCAATCGTCCATGTATAGTTTGCTGGCACAGTGATTCTGCCAGTCACTGGGTTGAAAGTCATCATCAGGTTCACAGGGACGGATTGTAATGCTGAAGGGCTTGTTCTGGATTTCTGTTGTCGGTGTATTGTTCAGCTATTTTCTTTATCCACTACTACTCCGCATTTCCCCTCGTAGGCCAGGTGCCACAAAACAGCATTCGAGCTCGACGGTGCCGCCGAGGGTTTCGCTTATCGTCACTGCCCACAACGAAGAAGCTCGTATTCGGGAAAAAATCGAGAACTGTCTCAAACTGACGTATTCCGACCTGGAGTTGATTGTTGCTTCCGACGCTTCCAGCGACGGGACAGATCAGATCGTGAGTGAGTATGCTGGGCAAGGGGTGGTTCTCGCGAGGGCAGAAGAACGGAAGGGTAAGGAGCACGCGCAACTACAGGCTATTAAGGCCGCCAGCGGAGAGATCCTGATTTTCTCGGACGTGGCCACCTCCATTCCGGAAGATGCGATTGAAAGGATGGTGCGGTATTTTGATGATCCGGCAGTTGGCGCTGTCTCCAGCGAGGATCGGTTTGTGAGCCGTGATGGCTCCGTGGCTGGGGAGGGCGCATACGTCCGGTATGAAATGTGGTTGCGAGGCGTTGAGTCCGATCGTGCCGGCCTCGTGGGGTTAAGTGGGTCTTTCTTTGCCGCCCGACGTGAAGTCTGCGATGAAGATTGGGATATCTACTCCCCGAGCGATTTCAACACCGCCTTGAACAGCGCCCGGAAAGGGCTTGTGGCGGTAACAGCGCCCGATGTGCTTGGTTATTATCACGATGTGGCGGATGCCTCCAAAGAATATCAGCGGAAAATCCGTACCATTATCCGTGGACTTACAGCGCTAAGCCGCCATACAGAAGTACTGAACCCCTTCCAGTTTGGCTGGTTTTCCTTCCAGGTGTTCGGCCACAAGCTGATGCGCTGGGCAGTGCCCTGGTTTCAGCTTGTATTGGTC
>JAWWAM010000528.1:0-2372 GCA_033721715.1 Marinobacter sp. | reverse complement strand
AGGGCGAGCTACGAGCGAGAGCCGGCCTATGCACTGATTGACCGCCTGAAGACAGCCCATGTGGCGTTTGTTGAAGACGGGGAGCCGCGGATCGTCCCCTTGACGGTCTGGCGGCTGGGCGACGACCTGTACCTGCACACTCTCAACGGAGGGCGCATGTCGCAGCGCCTGGTTTCAGGCGCACTGATCTGCATTTCATTCGCGGTAACGAACGAGTGGGTAATGACCAAGTCCGCCTTCCACCACAGCGCCAACTATGAATCGCTGGTGCTGTTTGGCAGGGCATCGCAGGTTACGGATGACGGCGAATTTGATGCCGCGTTCCGGGCTATCATCAACCAGCTGGAGCCGGGCCGGTGGGAGCAGGTGCGCGCCCCGAATACAAAGGAGCGGAAGGCAACAGCGTTATTCCGCGTGCCGATAGAGGAGGGTGCGTTCAAGAGCCGCACCGGCGGGCCCAATGACGATCCGGAAGATATGGACCTGCCGATTTGGCACGGAACGCTTCCGGCAGGCACTTAATCGACTCGGGTAATTGTCCCCTGAGCGACTGCAACGACCCGTTCTTCACCGTCGTTGATGGCCACGACCTGGCAGTTGCACACTGCCTGTTTCCTGCCGGCGGAAATCACGGTCGCTCTGGCTGCCAGTGTCTGGCCCAACGCAGGCCGCAGGTAGTTGATCTTGTATTCGGAGGTAACCGAATCGCCCAGCACCGAGCCGCCCGCGTAGGTTAGCGCGTTGTCCGCCAGGTAACTGACGACTCCGCCGTGGACAAATCCATGCTGCTGTTTCAGCTCCTCCCTGACGGCAATGGCCAACTCCGCTTTCCCGGGTTCAAAGACTCTCAATTCCGTACCCAGAAGGACGCTGAAAGGTTGTTGCTGGAGTATGGTTTTCCCGAAGTCGAAAAGTTCACTCATCACTATGTCCTCAGTTCGGTAATGTGCCGCTTCATTTCGCGTGTTTGATGTTCATGTCGATCAGGGCGTGGAACACCTGTTGGCCGGACTTGTCGGTAACCGATACCGGTACCTGAACGGTCCCGTCCTGCGACCAGTCAAGTCGAGAGCCATCCGCGGTCGCAGTCAGATCGGTTTTCGCCTTTTTCAGATACTTCACGCACATGCCGGATGGAATCCAGCGGGCGCCCTGGGGAATCGAGGCGTCAGTCATCAGCCCTCCCGCGAGCTCAGCCATGTTGCACATGGCGATGGCGTGCACGGTCTTCAGATGGTTTGTGACTTTGCGGCGCTTTTTCATGGTGACCACGCAACGGCCCGGCTCAAGGGTTTCAACGTGGGGTGAAATGCTGGAGAAATAGGGGGCGGTCTGGCAAACCGCTCGACTGAACAGGGTTTTCCCCATTGGTAAGCGGTTCATGCGGTTGTACAGGCGTATGATGTCCATGGCATTGCTTCCTGGTAGTGAGATAACGACCTACCAGAAAACTATGCCAAAAAGCAGAATTTATTTCTAGAATAATATTCTAATTAGTTTGCGCCAATGACCGCCAGGCGCTTTCGGCAAACACGGAGGCATGATCACCTGGGGGCGTTGGCACCCGGCCAGACAGCCACGCCCGGCAATAATTTTCAGCCGGTCCGAACAGCAAAGAGGGATAGGTTTCTTTTGGCAGTGAGCGGATGTCGCCAATCTTCACGCCTTCAACCAGCCACTTGTGCAGGAAACTGTATTGCTCGCGGTTTCGTGCGGCCAGTTCCTCTCTAAAGGGGCCGGCCGCCACGCTGGCACGGGCGAGAAACATAAAGCGGGCCAGTTCAGGCTGCCGGGTGACCCAATGTATGTAACCGTGAACAAGCCCTTCGATGACTGTTTTTGGCGTACTCGCACGCTCCAGTTCTGGCCACATAACCGCCTTGTGGTCGTCCAGGGCAGTAAAGAATAGCGCAGCCACCAGCCCTTCCTTGTTGCCGAAGTGGTGGTAGATGGTCCCCACACTGGTATCGGACCGTTGCCGGATGGTATCGATGGTGGTGGATTCAAGACCGCTTTCCAGAAAGCACTCCAGCGCACATTGAAGAACGTGGCGCTTGGTGGATTTACGGGCACCTGGCAGCACCCGTTCGAAGGTATCTTGCAGCATTAATTTCTCCGTAGCTCAGACAGGCGCAACACCAAAGAGCCATTGATGAGCCCAGATCACGAACACCACATACACCGCAAGGCCGCCGATAACCGCAATGGCGTCATTCACCTTGCTTGCCGGTAGCGTGGGAAGGGGCCGCTGGGTTCTGCGCTTCATGGAAATCCGGTCCGCCACCGCCCATGCCAGGAAAGAGCCGAACAGCAGCAGGTCATGCAGCATTCCGTTGGCAAGCAAGTGAGCCAGTGCCCAGAGTTTTACCGCT
>JAWWAM010000527.1:0-2385 GCA_033721715.1 Marinobacter sp. | reverse complement strand
GTACTGACCGATGCTGTGCCCAAAACCATTCCGGAGATTGAAGCACTGATGGCCGACTGACCGTGAACCAGCACGATACCGATATCATCATCGCCGGCGGGGGGCTGGCGGGCGCTACGTTGGCACTGGCGCTGGCGCGAGCCCTGCCGCAACTGCGGGTAACAGTGGTGGAGGCGTTTCCACTGTCGCCCGAGGCGTTGCCGGACAGTTATCAGCCCAGCTATGACGCCCGATCCACAGCACTGGCCTGGGGCTCACGGCTGATTTTCGAGGAGCTCGGGCTATGGCCACGGCTTTCGGAATATGCCACCCCCATTCGCCATATCCATGTCTCGGACCGTGGCCACTTTGGTGCTACACGGCTGAATGCAGCGGACCATCAGCAGGAAGCCCTGGGTTATGTGGCAGACAACCGCTGGATGGGTTTGTGTTTGATGCGGGAGTTGCTTCAGACCGGCGTGGTGTGGGAGGCCCCTGCCGAAGTGACGGGCATGAAGCCTTTGCCGGACGGTGTTCGCGTGACCCTTGGCACCAAAAATGCCGAACAGGAGCTGACCGCGCAATGCCTGGTGGTGGCGGATGGTGGTCGCTCCGGGCTGCGCGAAAAGCTGGGGTTCCGAGTAGATGAGCAGGCGTACGACCAGTACGCGCTCATCGCCAACGTCTCCACCGCCAACAGTCATCACTACACCGCCTACGAACGCTTTACCGATGCCGGCCCGATGGCGTTGTTGCCCCATGGCTCACCCACCCGGGCAGGAAACACCGCGGCTCTGGTATGGACACTGAACAGCGATGCGCTCGAGGAGCTTTTATCCCTCAACGATGAGGACAAGTGCCAGCGCCTGCAGCAACGGTTTGGCTGGCGCCTGGGGCGCTTCACCCGCATCGGCGAATGCAGCCATTACCCGCTGACCCTGAAAACCGTGGATGAATCCGTTCGCCCTGGCGTTGTCTTGGTGGGCAATGCGGCCCACACCCTGCATCCGGTGGCTGGGCAGGGCTTTAACCTGGCCCTGCGCGGGCTGATGGCCCTGGTTGAGCAGTTCCGGGTGGCAGCAGAGCGGCAGCAAGCCCTGGGTAGCCTGCAGGTACTGAAAAGCTATCAGAACCGACATCGCCAGGACTGGCAGCAAACGGTGCGGTTTTCCGATTCCCTGACTCAACTCTTCGGCACCGATCTGCCGCTGGTAACCACCGCCCGTGATGCCGGCCTGATGGGACTGGATCTTTTGCCCGGCGCCAAACGCTGGTTTGCCCGTCAGGCCATGGGCCTGGGCGGTCGCCGTGCCCAGATCCGCGCGCCCGGAACCGAATCAACGGAACGCAGCAATCATGAGTGAGCTAACACATTTCGATATCCTGGTGGTTGGCGGCGGCATGGTGGGATCCGCCCTGGCGCTGGGACTGTCACGGCAGAGCTGGAACGTCGGGCTGGTGGAAGGCAGCGACCGCAAGACCCTGCTGCAGGAATCCACTCAGGTCGCGGATGTGGACGGATTCGATCCGCGAGTCAGCGCGATTTCGGTGGCCAGTCAGCGTTTACTCGAACAGTTGGGTGTATGGCCGGATATCGCGGCCGGGCGCCACTGCCCCTACCAGACCATGACAGTCTGGGATGGCGACGGCACTGGCCGTATTCAGTTTGAAGCTGCCGAACTCAGGGCTCCGGCATTGGGCACCATCATCGAGAATCGTCGCATTGTGCGGGCGCTGTTTACGGCCCTGGCTGACAGCAGCGTTGAGCTGATCGATGGCGTCAAGGTGACCGGCTGGTGGCAGGACGGGAACACACGCGGCATTCGCCTTGAAGATGACCGCATGCTGGCCGCACAACTGGTGGTGGCGGCCGATGGTGCCCATTCCCGTCTGCGCCAGTGGGTCGGGTTACCAACCCGGGAATGGGACTATGACCAGCAGGCGATTGTGTGCACGGTGCGAACCGCTCAAAGCCACCGGTTTACCGCCTGGCAGCGGTTCTCGCCCACCGGGCCGCTGGCGTTCCTGCCGTTGCTGACCGAATCTGGTGACGAGCATTTCTGCTCGATTGTGTGGTCCCAGGATACCGAAGAAGCGCGACGCCTGATGGCACTGGATGACGACGCCTTCAGGGCGGAGCTTGAAAACGCCATTGAGCGCGAACTGGGATCGGTTGAGGTGGTTTCGCGCCGTTACGCGTTCCCGCTGCGCCAGCGCCACGCCAAGGATTACATCACCACCGGGTTCGCACTGGTGGGAGACGCAGCCCATACCATCCACCCCCTTGCGGGGCAGGGCGCGAACCTGGGCTATGGCGATGTCCGGGCCTTGCTGGATGAGCTGCTGCGGGCAAGAAAAGCGGGCATCGACCCTGACAATGATCTGGTGCTGGCTCGTTACCAGCGT
>JAWWAM010000526.1:0-2389 GCA_033721715.1 Marinobacter sp. | reverse complement strand
GGCCAACTGGTCTACGACATTGTTGACGCTGATTCGGGTACCGTGCTGCAGGCAGGTGATGCCGGAGCCGTTCCTCCGGTCAATGTGTTTCAGGAGGGCCAGTCCAATAAACTGTTTACCGAGGACCCGCGGTCTCCGGATTATTTCGGTTTTCAGTTTGAAATATCCGGCAACCCGAGGCCCGGTGACTCGTTCGGCATCAATTACAACACCAACGGCGTGTCAGATAACCGCAACGCTGAGTTCCTGGCGGCGCTGGGCACCAGGAACACGCTGAACAACGGTAGTCAGAGTTTTGCCGAGGGTTACGCCGGTCTGGTCGAGGATATCGGCGTGAAAACCCGCCAGAGTCAGCTGGACAAAGACGCCGGCAAAACCCTGCTGGAACAGTCCAGTAACCAGCGTGAATCCATGTCTGGCGTTAACCTGGATGAAGAGGCCGGCAAGCTGATCCAGTACCAGGCTGCCTATAACGCGTCCGCTCAGGTAATGAGTGTGGCCCAGGACTTGTTCAATACCCTGTTACAGAGTTTCCGGTAACAGTGAGAGGTGATGTGACATGATCAGAATTTCATCACAACAGATATTCTCCGGAGGGATCAGCCGGCTGCAGGACCTGAACAGCAGCCTGAACCAGACCCAGGAGCAGATATCAACCGGCAAACGGGTCAACAGGCCATCGGACGACCCCGTGGCCGCTGCCCGTATTCTCAAGCTGGACCAGGAAGTGTCGCGGATTGAAACCTACCAGCGCAATGCCGGCCTGGCTGAAAACCGACTGCAGCAGGAAGAAAGCACGCTGGCCGGCTCGGTGGACATTATTCAGCGGGTGCGAGAGCTTACGGTGCAGGCGGGCAACGGCTCGCTGTCGGCAAATGATCGCAAGTCGATTTCCTCCGAGATCAAGGAGCGCCTGGGCCAATTGGCGCAAACCGCGAACACCCGGGACGCATCAGGGGAGTACATATTCAGCGGCTTCCAGGGTACAACGGCAGCCTTTGCCAAAGATGCCTCCGGGAGCTGGGTGTACCAGGGCGATGAAGGCCAGCGGGTGCTGGAGATTGATGATGGTGTGACGGTTCCGATCAGTGACCATGGCAAGGGGATATACTCTTCCATACCGAGGGCAACTTTTGGGGAAGGTGATCCCGCCAACTCTGCCGATGCCAGGATAGACGGGGTACAGGTGGTTGATAACGGTGCTTTCTCGACCGTGTCGCCCGATGACATCACTATTACCGTAGATGCCACGGCAGGGACCATTAGTGCGGTGAACAGCCGGACCGGCGACCCCCTCACCACGCCTTCGATCCCTTACACGAGTGGCGAGACGTTTGAGATAGCGGGTGTTCAGGCAACCATCACGGATGCGGCAGACGGCGATGTGTTCTCCATCCGTGCAGGGGAAAAGCAGTCTGTGTTCGCAACCATCGAAAACCTGATCGCCGGGCTGGATAACATCGACAAGGGTTCCCCGGCGGGCCAGGCTGCCTACGAGGATCTGATTGCCAGTTCACTGCAGAATCTGGACAACGCCCAGGAAAGCATTGTTCAGAAGCAGACCGAACTTGGCGGACGCCTGAATGCGGTGGAATCCACCAGCTCGTTCCTGGAGGATTCTTCCGTCTACAGTAAGGAAATCCGCTCGGAATTGCAGGATGTGGACTACGCCGAGGCCATAAGCAACCTGAGTTTCCAGAGCTTTGTCCTGCAGGCTGCCCAGCAGTCATTTGCCCAGGTGTCCAGGCTTTCACTGTTTGATCGTCTGTAAGAAAACCCTGCCGGAACAAGGAAGTCCGGCACTTGTTATTGCTTTCAGGTTCAACCTCAGTATAATCCCCAGCACTCTCCGATGGCGGCGTGGTGAAATTGGTAGACACGACGGATTCAAAATCCGTTGGGGTAAAACCCGTGGCGGTTCGAGTCCGCCCGCCGCTACCACTTACAAGCCGCTCAACGTGGTGTCGTGAACAGTCCATCCCATGAATGTCTCCGATTTTCACTTTGATCTGCCGGATGAACTCATCGCCCGGTACCCCCTTAAAGAGCGTAGTGCTTCACGCCTTCTGGACCTTGACGGCCTTACCGGTACCGTTAACCATCGACAGTTTTCTGACCTGCCGCACCTGCTGCAGCCGGGCGATCTGCTGGTGTTCAATAACACCCGGGTGATACCGGCACGGTTGTTTGCAAAAAAGGAAACCGGGGGTCAGGTTGAGGTACTGGTAGAGCGGCTGCTCGGGGAGGGCGAGTTACTCGCCCATGTAAAGGCCTCCAAGGCACTGAAGCCGGGGCAGCGGATAATTCTGGAAGATGGTACTTCCATGCTGATGAAACAGCGGGAGGACGCGCTTTTCCACCTTGTCTGCGAGAGCGGCGAGCCAGTGCT
>JAWWAM010000525.1:0-2391 GCA_033721715.1 Marinobacter sp. | reverse complement strand
TCAGCGTGAGGGGGTTTTTCCAGTCAGGTAGCCATGCGGGTTTTTTCACTGGCCGCGACATTTCTCTCTTGGGCAGGAACAGCGCTGCGGCCACGAGTAAAGCAGGCAGTGACCAGGCTAGCAAGGTGGCTCGCCAGCTGTCGTCCATCAGCGGCATTAATACTGGCAGGGTGATGCCGGCGCCGATGAACTCTCCCATCAGCATGCCGTTCATGTAGATGGCGGAACCCATTGCCAGGTGGCGGGGTTCCAGCCATCGGGGCAGCAGTGCGGGCAAAGACGGCTGCATCATGGCGATCCCCAGGCCCATGACGGCGCTGGTCAGCAACAGGGTGATGGTGTCCGGGGAGAGGCCGCGGCCGGCGGAGCCGATAACCATGATCACCATGGCCAGGGCCAGGGTGTTGCGTGGGCCTAACCGTGCGATCGCGAGGGAGCCCGGCATGGAGCCTACGGCCAGCATTAATATGGGTAGTGTGGTGAGTGCCCCGGTCAGCGCCTGGGAGAGGCCAAGTTCATCACTGATGAAGGGGGCCAGGGGTGGCGCAACCAGTATCGGTATGCGCAGGTATATACCGGCCAGCCAAAGCAACACCGCCACCGGGAGCAGCTTTGCTGCCGGTGGCGGTGTTGGGGTCGTGGAAGCGTCAGCCACCGGGGGCCGGGCTTAAACGTCGCTGGTGTCCAGAGTGTAAGCGCCGTCCTCGTCGTGAACTTCACGGCCAGTGACAGGCGGGTTGAAGGCACAGATCAGGCGCATGTCTTCGGTTCCGCCGCGGAGGGTATGGGGGTCGTTCTTGTCGAGCGCGTAAAGGGTGCCGTCAGAAATCTCGTGGGTTTCGCCGGTCGCCTTGTCGAGAATGGTACCGTTACCGGCGACGCAGTACACCGCCTCCAGGTGGTTTTTGTACCAGAGGTTCAGCTCGGCCCCGGCAGGGATAATGGTCTCGTGAAACGAAAAGCCCATGCCGTCTTTTTTGAGCAGCATGCGTCGGCTGGTCCAGCCCGGTCCTGTTACTTCGCGCTCGGTGCCAATAATGTCCTCAACTCGTACAATTTTCATACTTATCCCTCATGTTTTGATGGAGCAGCCCTACAGTATACACATCCCGGTCAGGTTCGGTTCAACCGCCAATTGTCGTAGGCGCCCATGGCCTGCTCGATGGCAGAGGCCAGTGCCATCCGGGTTTTGTCGTCCAGGGCCCGTTGTTTACGGCAGCGCTCCAGGGCCCGATGTATGACCTGGCGGTTGGCCCGGTCCAGGTGCTCCAGCCAGTGGTTGTCCGCCGGGGCCAGGTCCAGCAGGTCACGACCGGCGTGATTGCGGTGGCTGATATGCCACCAGTGATTTATTGCCCTTCCCAATACAACATAGCCGAATTGACTGTCCTGTACAGGGCCAAAAGTGGCGGTCCTGAGCCCGTTTGTCAGCACCCCGGTATTCAATACCGGTAGCGTGAGGCGGTCGCCGTAGAAATAGCTGCCCGCAGCACCAATCAATCCTCCGACCAGCGCGCCGGCTCCCAATGAGTGCCCAAGGGTCAGCGCATCCACGCCGGCGCCACCCACGGCCCCGGCGCCGAACCCGGCGGTTGCCAGATAACGCCGGTTCACGCCCCAGGCCTTGCGGCTGTCCTCGCTGAACAGGTCGTGCTCACTGTGCCACTCCAGCTCGGCTTCCTGGCGTTCCACGCGGTGATGTTCGTAGAGCTTTTCGATGGCAATTCGCAGGTGCTGTTCCCGTTTCCGTTGGTTGTCATACCAACTGGTTCGCAACTGCCTGGCCAGTTCGTCGTCTGACAGTTCACTGGTCTGGAGGGTGGTGAGAGTGCGCTTCTCACGAAACGACATCATCTCCTCCAGGGTGCGGGCAATCATGGCAGCCGCTTCCGTCCGGCGTTGACGGCGCTGAGCCAGGAGAAACGCGGTTGCCTGCTCCAGAGGCTGCTCCCAGGCCGGCTCCAGCTGGCCAAATGCCCGTAAGAGGCTGATATGTTGCTCGAATGGGGCGGAAACTGCATCGAATTTGCGGACAACCTGGAAGAACTGGCCCAACGCTCGCGCCCAGGTGTCGCTGTAATCATCCTCACCAATGCTGTTGATCAGCGCCAGGCTTGGTCGTCCGGTCCAGCGCAGGATGGTCATCTCGGCTTCGTGCTGGGCGCTGTAGGGCACAGAGCCGTCAACCACGTAAATGATGCCCGCGCCCTCGGTCAGCGGTGCCAGCAACTCACACTCATCGGTGAAACCGCCGTCGTCACGATGCTGGATAATAAAGGCCTTCACGGTTTCCGCCCGGTCCGAGGCGGAGATGCTATGGGCTTCCAGCCATTCCAGTACCCGACGGGGCCGCTGGAAACCCGGCGTGTCCACCAGGGTGTAGAGGGTCTT
>JAWWAM010000524.1:0-2396 GCA_033721715.1 Marinobacter sp. | reverse complement strand
GCGAAGATGATGTCCGGAATATTGTCATTGAACAGAGCACGGGCCGAATTCAGGTCCGGATAGCCGGTCACGTAGAAACCCCGGGCTTCAAGGTACCGACCCAGTTCCGAACGGGCATGCTCATCCGAATCAATTATAAGAATGCGCTCGGTGCGCGCTGTCATGATTATTGCCCTAAACTACCATCGGTAAACAGGAAATTGGTTTTCTGAACTCTATTCTGGCATGCCCCTGTGATATAACAAGGCATGTTTGCTGTTTTTGGGAGGTTGTAATCTATGAGAAGTGCCGTAAATGATCTGCTCGGGGCCTATGACAAGTTGATCATGGACCCGGTTCATGGCGGCATTCCGCTATACCGGCATGAAATAAAGGTTATCGACCACCCCCTTTTTCAGCGCCTGCGCAATATCTGCCAGAACGACATCCTCAGCCTGGTATTTCCCGGCGCCACGCACTCCCGCTTCCTGCACAGTATTGGCGTGATGCATGTGGGAACGCGCATGTTCCGCTCCATGATCGACGCTTACCTGCGTGAACGGCAACTCAGCGACCAGACCGACCTGAGCCTTAACCAGCTGGACGCCATCGACTACCTGGCCAAAACCATACGCCTGGGTTGCCTTTTGCACGATAGTGGCCACTCCAGCTTTTCCCACCAGTTCACCCAGGCCCGGCGGATTCATGACCTGATGGCTCGCCCGAGCCGGTTCGATGATCTGTGGGAAGGCGTTGACTATTCGCTGTACCACTCGGAGCGGCCGGTGGAGCTTGAACACGAACATTACTCCGTTCGTGTAGCCCATGAGGTGCTCAGCTCCATCGACCTGGATGCCGCAGGGCTGGACGCAAGAGACGTCATCGGAATCATGGAAACCACCGATGTCTCCCCCAGTGATGCGTTCTGCCGTCATGCCCGCACGTTCTGGAACTTCATTGCCGGAGAAGATGCAGAATCAGGGGTTCTGAGCGAGGCCGATACACCAGGGCTGGTCATGGACCTTTTGTCGTCCATTGTGTCCGGAGAGATCGATGCTGATCGGGCTGACTATATGCTTCGGGACGGGTTCCACTCTTCTGTGACCATTGGCGGGTTCAACCTGGACCACTTGCTCAGTAACCTGCGCTTCGGCTGGGACGTGCGCGAGCCGTGGCTTGGCCTGGCCATTACCCAGAAAGGTCTTGGCGCGCTGGAAGACTTTGTCTACAGCCGCCACCAGATGTACCGCAAGGTGTACGCCCATAAAACCGCACTCGGATTCGACTGGTTGCTCAGAGAAGCCATTAACGAGGTATTGGAAGACCCCGAGATCTTTGACTGGGTGGATACCTGCCTCAGCAACATGCGGTATTTTGCAGAACTTACCGACAGTTTCTTCTGGGAGGCGTTTCGCAAGGTGGCACGCAGAAACCCGTCAAGCTATTCGCGGTGTATTGTCGACCGCATCAAACTGAACCACCTGGACACCCGCGAGGATCTGTCAGCCGCGGGCATTGCCAGGCACAGCAGTTGGCTGGCCCGGGAGCTGGAACTGAACCCGGAACAGGTGGTGACCTGCTCCATGCGGGCGCGGTTTTCCAATATTCAGGACAACTTCAACGGCATCAAGGTGCTGGTCCGGGACCCCATCAACCGTTCCCGTTCCCTGAAAAAGATTACCGATGTCAGCGCGTTCTTCAGTAAGTTCAGTGACGGCACCATCAGCCACTTTTATGTACGCCCGGATGTTCTTGGCCAACCCTGAGACTCAATAGGAGCAATGAGTCCCGATTGGAATCCTCTTAAAGGGACAGTATTTTTTCCGCCAGCCCCTGGGCGCTCTCGAACGCGCCCTCCACCCGTCCACCGCTCAGCCAGTCGCCGGCCAGCCCAATGCGGTAGTCATCAAACCAACGGAAACCGGGACTCTCGTCAGACGACGATTTTGCATAGAGCCAGCGGTGGGGAACCATCTCATCCGGCTGGATATCGCACCTGGCAACACGCTGGAACGCTGCAACCATCGTTTGAGCAACACGGTCAGGGGCGGTGTTCTGGTGGTTGCGGGACCATTCAGGGTTGGCATGCAGGACCCACCATTGGCCGTCGTCGTCGCGGCCTGGCTTGCTGGAATTGTTGGCGATCCAGTAAAGCACGGTGTCTTTGCAACGCATCCCTTCATAGGGCTGCTCCAGCGGCTTCGAAAAGTGCACGGCGGTGGCCCAGCACGGCTCGATATGGCTGGCCGGCTTATCAAGCTCATCAGCAAGTGACTGTAACTGACTGGCACGAAACAGTTCCTGTGCCTGTGCCGGTGGCGCGGTTACGATAATCGCATCGAAAGGGCCGTAGGATTGGCCCTCAGTATCCTGCAAAGTCCACTCCTGGCCACTGCTAAGCAGGCGTTCGATACGGG
>JAWWAM010000523.1:0-2436 GCA_033721715.1 Marinobacter sp. | reverse complement strand
GGTGCCGCCGGTTTCTGGGTAGGGCTGACCAGTGGTCTGGCGTCGGCCAGTATTCTGCTGGGGTTACGGTTGTTCCTGTTTGCACCGGAAGCAGTGAAATAAAACCATCAGGCGCTTTCTGTCGCGGCCCCCTGAGCCACCACATCATCCGCGTAAACAATCTGGTCGCGTCCGCTGGCCTTGGCCTCATACAGCGCGTCGTCGGCCCGGGCCAGCCAGTCATCAGGGCTTTCGCCGTGTTTTAACAGTGCAACGCCGAACGAGGCAGTCACCTGTCCCCCGGGATGCTTCAGGAACCGGTGCATAATGTGTTGCAGGTTGTGCATCACCGCCTTGAGCCCTGTTTGATCCACGCCGCTCATCAACAGCACAAATTCCTCGCCACCAAACCGGAACAGCTGATCGGCTTTGCGGATATTCTGCTCAATCAGCGCCACCATTTCGGTCAGCACGTGATCCCCCACACTGTGGCCGTGCTCATCGTTGATCTTCTTGAAGTGATCAATGTCCAGCAGCACCAGCGCATAGGAGATCCCCGTTCTAGCGGCGCTGGCGGCTGCCATTGCCAACTCTTCGTCCATCGAGCGACGGTTCTTGACGCCGGTCAGCGGGTCAATGGTAGCCAGGTGTTCCAGGCGCTCCCGCTGGTTTTCGTTACGGAAGGCAAAAACGTAGGCGCAACAACTGACCACCACGGCCGTCGCGGAAAAGGACCACATCTGGATAGTCGAGCTGAAAGCCACACCATGGATTATCAATGCAGTCACAGCAGCCAGGTTGATAAAGATGGCATAGCGGGACTCGGTAAGAAAGAAGCTGGTCACCAGGCATGGAAATAACCAGAAAAGGCCCGGTTCTCCGACCACCGCGCCAACGGCAACAGCACCCGCAGAAGACACAATGGCCATCGCCAGGCCAGTGCGCGCGGTATCACCGGTCACCCACGCATACACCATGCCCGCCGAAATAGACAACATGATGGTCAGGTCGACCACCCCGGCCAGCATGTTCCCCTGCACGAACCTCATCACCGCAAACGGGCTGATCCCCAGAATGGCGCTCATGCCCAACAGTGTGATTATGGACAAGCGAAAATCAGTTTTCAGACGATAGAACATAGTGCTTACCAATACCGGGAAAGCCGCGCAGGTTTTCCAACTTCTTTGTTATTGTGGCTCAGGACGCATCCGACCAAAGTCTTATTAGCAAACTATCATAGCCCAAGATGCGCCTCCCGACGGTGCACCCTGCGAAATTTAACAATCGTTCCACATCTTCACGTGTTGCCCTGCCCACCATCGCATTCCAGAAATTCCCGGAAACTGTCATCCAGCTCCCCCTCGTACTCCTCAAGCGCGTAGCTGACGTCAGCCGCCAGCAGATCAAGCAGCACAAAACTGTTTACTCCGGCATCCTCGTCCTGGCTGGCCCGCAGGCGGCTGCTCATCCCATGGTTTAGGCGCCTCAGGTCACTGTATACCTGGCTGAGTGACGCCATTTGCCAATCCGCCTCCAGGCCCTGGCGTTGCCTGAGGTACTGCCCCAGCAGATAGGTACCGAAGGTCCTGAAAAGCGTTTCATCGGGGGAGCTCAGGGGGAGGTGAAATCGTGCCATGGGCCGCAGAATACGGGTGACCGGACAGCCCGAAAATGGGCCGACCAGCCCCAGCAGGGAGCCCATGGCCCGCTGTAACGTGGTATCAGCGGTGATGGTTCGCGAGCGGGACGTAACCGTTACCGTCACCGGCTCATGGGACACCCGCATTGCCGTTACCTTCGCCGGCTCCACCAGTGCCACTGCATAGGGGCAATATCGGTATTCTTCTGTCGACAGGGGACAGTGGCTACACTGGTGAAACCCCAGGCGCGTCCAGTCCGGCAGGTGGGCGGTCGTCAGAGCCTGGTCACCGCCCGCAGAGGATACATCACACTCCCAGACAGAGCAGTCGTCAAACCGGAAATGGTAATGCACATCCGCAGCCGCCATAGCCCTTCTCCCGACCCGTCTATCCTGGCAATAAAAACCAATAATCCAGATACCAAACGTAACGTTGCACAGTGACCAGAACTACTATACTGAAGCCATACAAATAATAGTAAACCCATATCTCGATTAAACGTATTACGCGTCATTTCAAGCTGGCCTCCCCCCGCATTCCGGAGCCAACCGCCGAACGGACCATCACTATGCCGGACTTCAACGCCAGATCATCAGAGCAGGATCAGCTGAACGCCAGGCTGGAGCAGGCAAACAAACAGTTGCTGCAGTCTGAAAAGCTTGCCGCCATTGGCCAGTTGGCGGCCGGGGTTGCCCATGAAATCAATAACCCCGTTGGTTATGTCTATTCCAACCTGCAAAGCCTGGGCACTTACCTTGAAGACTTATTCAGGCTAACCGATGCCGTGGACGCCGGTGCCTCGCTGGAGGACCTGAGT
>JAWWAM010000522.1:0-2438 GCA_033721715.1 Marinobacter sp. | reverse complement strand
CGGCGGAGCTGATTATCCACGACAGCAGCACCTGGAAGGACCTGCTGACAGGCGGCAGCGTCGGTGCAGCAGAGTCGTATGTGGCGGGTGATTGGTCAACGCCGGACCTGGTGGCGCTGTTGCGCTTCTTTACCCGAAACGTTGACCGGATGAACGAATTTGAAGACAAGTTCAGCTGGATTACCAAACCGGCGCTGAAAGGGTTGCACTGGCTGAACCGTAACACCAAAGAGGGTTCCCGCAAGAATATCAGTGCCCATTACGACCTGGGCAACGGCCTGTTCGAGACCTTCCTCGACCCCACCATGATGTACTCTTCCGCTATCTATCCGCACCCGGAGGCGACTCTTGAGGAGGCAGCGGTACATAAACTGGACACCATCTGCCGTAAGCTGGACCTGCAGCCTGGTGACCGTGTAATGGAAATCGGAACCGGCTGGGGAGGCTTTGCGATTCACGCCGCGAAGCACTTCGGGTGCCACGTAACCACCACCACGATCTCACGTGAGCAGCTTGAACTGGCAAATGAGAAGGTTAAAGCAGAAGGTCTGGAAGACAGGATTACCCTGTTGTTTGAAGACTACAGGGACCTGGAAGGCCAGTTCGACAAGCTGGTGTCCATCGAGATGATTGAAGCCGTTGGCCCACAATTCCTGGACAGCTATTTTTCCCAGATCAGCCGACTGCTGAGACCGGACGGGCTGGCACTGATCCAGGCCATCACTATGCCAGAACAACGCTATCGGCGTGCACTGAAGAACGTGGACTTTATCCAGAGATTCATCTTCCCGGGCAGTTTTATTCCTTCGTTTGGCGCCATCCTGGGCTCCGTGCGCACCGGCTCCAACCTTGTAATGACCCACGCAGAGGATATCGGCTTCCACTACGCACGGACTCTGCACGACTGGTGTGAGCGGTTCATGGCAAACCGCGAGAAGATCGAAAGCCAGGGGTACGATGACGCCTTCCGCAGGCTCTGGCATTTCTACTTTGCCTACTGTGAGGCCGGATTCAGCGAAAGGGCCATTGGCGTGTCCCAGATAGTATTTGCCAAACCTGGCAATAAACGCGCGAATATCCTCAGCGTATGATTCAGTCAGAGACGGTTCGCAACACAATCAATTTCGTGCTGTTCCAGACAGGCTGGTTCATCTGCGTTCTTTACCCGGGCCTTCCTGCTGCGGGCTTCGTGTTGCTGCTGGTTGCCTTTCATCTTGCTTTTATCAGCAGGCACCGATTTGCCGAACTTCAGTTTATCGGCGCCGGGGCCGTGCTTGGCGGCGTGCTGGATGGCATCTGGTTCCAGACCGGCATCCTCGATGACGGCAGCGGAAGCATCGTACTCACCCCCGTGTGGTTGGTCGGGATCTGGGCAATATTCATGACAACACTCTCCCATTCCCTGTCATGGATCAGTAGCAAGGCCTGGCTTCCGTTC
Source organism: Marinobacter sp. (assembly GCA_033721715.1). GTDB lineage: Bacteria > Pseudomonadota > Gammaproteobacteria > Pseudomonadales > Oleiphilaceae > Marinobacter. The sequence continues at coordinate 1,000 of JAWWAM010000522.1, read as the reverse complement.
GTATGTGCCCCCGTCGCCGGCCCATTCGCCTACTGGTCGGCGAGCAAACTGGGGGCCGTGGAGCTGCCCGACCTGACCCTCTCACTGATAGCACTGGCGGTCGGCTGGCTGGTGGTGTTTCCGGCCCTGCTCTATCTGCGCAAATTCCTGTACCCGGAGCTGATCCGATGAAACGAACAAGCATCGTTATTGCGTGCTGCTTTACTTCGCTTCCAACCATGGCGGCCGAAGTACGATTTACCGGTGAAGCCACCGCGTTAGACGATGACACGGTTGTCTACGAAGAACGCCACGTGGTAGAAGGCGAGTGTACAGGCGGGCTGTTCCGGCCCGGCGCCCAATCAGTTAGCTACGCGCGCAGCGGGGACCGTGAATTTGCAGAAAAGAAACTGACCTATGACGATTCGGTACTGCGCCCGACCGTCGAGTTTCGGCAGCCGGATTTCAATGAGGTCATGAACATCACCAACCTGGACGATAACCAGCTGCAGATTAAATGGCAGCCCCCGGGCGGCGGCACCGAGAACCATACGGTAGAGGTTACTGAGGCGCTGGTAACAGACGCAGGATTCGATCACCTTGTGCGGGAGCACTGGCAAGCCGTTACTGCCGGTGACACAGTGGAGTTTGATTTCCTCGCACCCACCCGCGGCAAAGCCTACGGGTTTGTTCTTGAGCCGGCAGATGACGAGCGTATCAGTGCTGCCCATACGTTACGGATCAAGCCTTCCGGCACCATTCTGAGCTTCCTGGTGGACCCCATCCTGCTGGGCTACAACGAGCAGGGCCTGCTGACCGACTACGTGGGGCTGACCAATATCCGCAAGGATAAGGACACCAACTACACCGCTCATATCCGCTATAGCGTGGAAACCACCCCGGATTGTGAACTGACCCGCTGAATCCGTCCTCACAGCCAACGCGGACACCCCGGCCTGTTATGATAGACTTTCTGCTTTCCGACATATCTACGACAGAGAGTTTCCGCCGATGATGTTCG
>JAWWAM010000521.1:0-2444 GCA_033721715.1 Marinobacter sp. | reverse complement strand
TCGGTGTCCAGCAGGGTAACCACAACCGGGCGACGGCTGTCAGCGGCGTGGGCCGCCAGTGTTGACTGTTCCATCTGCCCGAGCTGGCGCAGACCATCCGACAGCGCCTTCAACTGTTCCGGCGTTACCGACAGGGCCTGGTTGCCACCCTGGTATTCGAGTACGTTACGAGCCACTTCGATGAGGCCGTTATCGGGGGTGATGACCGGCTGCTGGTAAAACACTTCCAGCCACTCGCCCTGCTTGTTCTGGGTGCCGATACCAATTCCGAATGCAAAACTCATTGATGTGCTCCTGGTTCTCAGTGTTTGAATCGTTCGGCCCATTCATCGGCGTTAAAACCGACGCTGACTGTATTACCGTGCTCAACCACGGGGCGCTTGATGATGGATGGGTTCTCCAGCATCAGGCGATGGGCGGATTGGGCGCTAATATTATCACGAACCTCGTCCGGAAGTTTGCGCCAGGTGGTGCCCCGGCGGTTCAGCAGTACTTCCCAGCCGGCAGAGTGTTCCCATTGGCTGAGCCGGTCGGCATCCAGGCCCTGCTTTTTGAAATCATGGAAGTCGTAGTCGATTCCCGCGTCATCCAGCCATTTCCGTGCTTTCTTGACGGTGTCGCAGTTTTTGATGCCGTACAACTTCATGCTTTGTTCGCCTTTACAAACGTGACAATCCGCCTTGCCGCTTCGACGCATTCCTCAATCGGGGCCACCAGGGCCATCCGCACCCGGTTTTCGCCCGGATTATGGTCATCCACTGTGCGGGAGAGGTAGCGGCCCGGCAGTACATGCACATTCTGCTGTGCTGACAGTTCCCGCGCGAACGTCTCGTCGTCCATGGGGGTTTCGGGCCAGAGATAGAAACCGGCATCGGGAAAGTCCACGTCCATGACTTCCCGCAGGATGGGCACCACCGCTTCAAATTTTGCGCGGTAGGCGGCCCGGTTTTCCCGAACATGGTCTTCATCATTCCAGGCAGCAATACTCGCCAGCTGGTTATGGATAGGCATGGCGCAGCCGTGGTAGGTGCGGTATTTGAGGTAGCCCTTCAGGACATTCGCGTCGCCTGCCACAAAACCGGATCGCAGGCCCGGAAGGTTGCTTCGCTTCGACAGGCTGTGGAACACAATGCAGCGGGCAAAATCGTTACGGCCGATGGCGGCGCAGGTTTGCAGAAGTCCTTCCGGCGGCCGGCTCTCATCCGGGTACAGCTCGGAATAGCATTCGTCGGAAGCGACAATAAAATCATGCTGGTCCGCCAGTTCGATGACCCGTGTCAGCGTTTCCCGCGGTATCACCGAACCGCTGGGGTTCCCCGGGGAGCACAGGAACAGTACCTGGCAGTCTTTCCATACTGAATCCGGCACCTGGTCGAAATCCGGGATGAAGTTGTTGCCGGCATCGCAGGCCAGGTAATGGGGCGTCGCACCGGCGAGGAAGGCCGCGCCCTCATAAACCTGGTAGAAGGGGTTGGGGCTGACAACGGTGGCAGGCCGGCTGGCATCCACCACCGATTGAACCAGTGAGAAGATACCTTCCCGGGTGCCATTCACCGGAACGATATGGTGCTCAGGCGTCAGGGTTCCAGGGGCCAGTTCAAAGCGCCGGGCGGCCCAGCCTGCAATGGCCTGTCGCAGCTCCTCGGTGCCTTTGGTGGTGGGATAGTTGGCCAGCTTGTCCAGGTTGTTCGCAATTATCTGCTTTACGAATTCCGGGGACGGATGCTTGGGCTCGCCAATCCCCAACGAAATCGGGCTCAGGTCTCGTGGAACACTCATGCCGGCCTTGAGTCTCGCCAGCTTCTCAAACGGGTAGGGGTGGAGTCTGTCCAGGTCCGGGTTCATTGGGTGTCGTCCAGCATTTGGCAAAGGTCCTGCTGCAGAGCCTGGCAAACAGCAGGATCACGGATCTGCTCGCCATGCTCGTCGGTTACAAAGAATACGTCTTCCACCCGTTCGCCGAGGGTGGCAATTTTGGCATTGGTCAGGCGCACCCGATGCTCCAGCAATACCTGGCCCACCCGCGCCAGCAGTCCCGGGCGGTCTGGCGTGACCACTTCCATCACGGTGCGTTGGTTGATGGTGTCGTTTGAGAACGTCACCTCCGTGGGGAAGGCAAAGTGCTTGAGCTGCCTGGGGGTGCGACGATGGATGATGTCCGGGTAATCCTCCGGATCGTCCAGTTCCTCAATCAGGCGCCTGCGCACACGGTCCTTTCTGGCGGGATCAATGCCCAGGGGTTTGCCTTTCTCATCCAGCACAATGTAGGAGCTGATGGAGAAGGGGCTTTCGCTGGAGCTGATGCGGGCATCAACGATGTTCAGGTTGAGTTGCTCCAGCACCGCTGTAGTGGCAGCAAACAGATCAATGCGGTCGCTCATGTAAATGATGATCTGGGAATAGCCGTCTGTAGGCCCGCCGCGAGTATCGCGGATCAGCACCAG
>JAWWAM010000520.1:0-2458 GCA_033721715.1 Marinobacter sp. | reverse complement strand
ATTCCCGGCGGAGTCGGGGCGCTATCATCTGTATGTCTCCATGGCCTGTCCCTGGGCGCATCGGACGTTGATTTTTAGGGCTTTGAAGGGGCTGGAGAAGCATATTTCAGTGTCGGTGGTGCATCCGGATATGGTGGAGAACGGCTGGGAGTTCCGGCCGGATGAGGCTGCGCACCGGGATGATGTGAACGGCAAGCGTTTTCTGTACGAGGTGTATCTGAAGGCGGCGCCGGATTATTCCGGACGGGTCACGGTACCGACGCTGTGGGATAAGGAGAGGCAGACGATTGTCAGTAATGAGTCTGCGGAGATTATCAGGATGTTCAATTCGGCTTTTGATGGGCTGGAAGGTGTTCGCAGTGATCTGGATTTCTATCCGGAAGAATTGCATAGCGAGATTGGCGAAGTGAACAACCGGGTTTACCACACGGTGAATAACGGCGTGTATAAGGCAGGATTCGCAACCGCCCAGGATAAGTACGAAGAGGCCTACGGGGCGTTATTCGGTTCACTCGACTGGCTGGAGGAGCGGCTTTCAGGGCAGCGTTATCTGGTGGGTAACCGCCTGACCGAGGCGGACTGGCGGTTGTTTACCACGCTGATCCGTTTTGATGCGGTGTATTACAGCCACTTCAAATGCAATAGGCAGAGGATTTCCGATTTCCCGGCGTTGTCCGGCTATGTGCGGGATCTCTACCAGGTGCCGGGCATAGCCGGTACGGTGGATATTCGACAAATCAAGCGCCACTACTACGTGAGTCAGCGTACGATCAATCCAACGCAGATTGTGCCGGTGGGGCCGGCGCTGGATTTTGAGGCGCCTGATGGCAGGGAAGCTCTAGGCTAACTTACCCGCGCAACCGCAATTTCGGTAAGCATTACCAGCGCTTCTTTATGACCGGACTCGGGAATGGCCTGCAGGCATGCAGCCGCCAGCGCGGCCTGTTCCCTGGCTTTTCCCATGGTGTATTCCAGCGCGCCAGACCGGTTGACGATCTGGAGAATGCGGGGCAGATCATCCAACCCACCTTTGCGGATGGCCTGGCGAATCAGTTGCTTCTCGTCCTCGCTGCCTTCCGCCATGGCATAAATCAGTGGCAGGGTTGTTTTGCCTTCAGCCAGATCGTCACCCACGTTCTTGCCCATTGCCTCCGCGTCGCCGCGGTAGTCCAGTACGTCATCCACCAGTTGGAAGGCCAGGCCCAGATGTTTACCGTAAGCGCTCAACGCCTGTTCCTGATCGTCATTTGCACTGGCCAGCAGTGCTCCAGTGTGGGAAGCCGCTTCAAACAGCATGGCAGTCTTGTTGTGGATGACTTCCATATACCTGTCTTCACTGACGTCCGGGTTCTTCACGTTCATCAGCTGCAGTACCTCGCCTTCGGCGATGACTGCGGTGGCATGGGAGAGCACGTCCATGATGCGGAGGTTCTGTAGTTCCACCATCATCTCGAAAGCACGGGCGTAGAGGAAATCACCTACCAGAACGCTCGGAGCATTACCCCACTTGGCGTTAGCGGTGCTGCGGCCCCGGCGCATGTCTGAGGTGTCTACCACATCGTCATGGAGGAGGGTGGCGGTATGGAGGAATTCGATTACCGCAGCAAGCTTCAGGTGGTCGTCCTTGTCATAGCCCAATGCGCGGCTTGAAAGCAAAACCAGTAATGGCCTCAGGCGCTTACCGCCGCTTTCAATGATGTAATGGGCGATTTTTTCCACCAGGGGAACGTCTGAGGAGAGCCGTTTGATGATCAGATCGTTGACGCGGCTGAAGTCGTCCGCGACGGTGTCGTAAATGCGCTGGGCTGTCATGCGGCTGGTCCGGTCCCTTGTCTGGTGTTTTCGTTGGAAAAATAGGCGGGTGCCGCAATGCTAGGTATTGCGGTGTTCAGTGTCAACTTGGCTTGTAAAGCGTCGGCGCTTTTCGTACAATCACGCGCCCAACTCATCCCAACCTGCGCTCCCTGCTATAGGGTTGCCGAAGCGCTTCCCTTAGAACCAGGTGGATAAGAGCAGGGATGGGTCAATCGCGGAGAACGTTAATGTACGCAGTTATTGTTAGCGGTGGTAAACAGCACCGTGTAAAAGAAGGCGAAACTCTGAAGCTGGAAAAGCTGGAAGTGGAAACCGGCGGCAACGTCGATTTTGACCGCGTTCTGCTGATCGCCGATGGTGACAAGGTTCAGGTTGGTGCGCCGGTTGTTGATGGTGCCAAAGTGACAGCGGAAGTGGTTAGCCACGGCCGTCACGACAAGATCCAGATCATCAAGTTCCGTCGTCGGAAGCATTCCATGAAGCGTCAGGGCCACCGTCAGTGGTTTACTGAAGTCAAGATCACGGGTATCCAGGGCTAAGACCCTCGAGTAACCCCTTAGATAAGGAGGCTGGTAATGGCTCATAAAAAGGCAGCAGGTAGTACCCGTAACGGTCGCGATTCCGAGTCGAAACGACTTGGTGT
>JAWWAM010000519.1:0-2475 GCA_033721715.1 Marinobacter sp. | reverse complement strand
GCAGCTGCTGAACGTGCTTGGGTGCGGAACCGCCAGCACCGGTCTCATACAGACCACCACCATTCAGCAGCGGAACGATGGAGAGCATTTTGGCACTGGTGCCCAGCTCCAGAATCGGGAACAGATCAGTGAGGTAGTCCCTCAGTACGTTGCCGGTGACGGAGATGGTGTCCAGGCCACGAATCAGGCGCTCCATGGTCCAGCGGATGGCGCGTACCGGAGACTTGATGAGAATTTCCAGCCCTTCGGTATCATGCTCCTTCAGGTACATGTTCACTTTCTTGATCAGCTCGGCATCATGGGGACGCTCGTCGTCCAGCCAGAACAGGGCCGGCATACCAGTGGCACGGGCGCGGTTGACTGCCAGCTTGACCCAGTCGCGGATCGGCAGGTCTTTGGTCTGGCAGGCGCGCCAGATATCACCCTTCTCGACTTTGTGCTCGGTCAGTACTGTGCCGTCTTCGGCAACCACCCGAACGACACCGTCTTCCTTAATTTCAAAGGTCTTGTCGTGGGAGCCGTATTCTTCGGCCTTCTGCGCCATCAATCCAACGTTCGGCACGGTACCCATGGTGGTGGGGTCAAAGGCGCCATGGGTCTTACAGAAATTGATCACTTCCTGGTAGATGGTGGCGTAGGTGCTCTCGGGCATTACCGCCTTGGTGTCCTTGAGCTTGTTGTCACGCGCCCACATCTTGCCGGAGTTACGGATCATTGCCGGCATGGAAGCGTCAACAATAACGTCACTGGGCACGTGCAGGTTGGTGATCCCCTTCACCGAGTCCACCATGGCAATTTCCGGGCGGTGCTCGTAGCAGGCATGCAGGTCTTCAAGAATCTGTTCCTGCTTTGATTCCGGCAGTTGCTTGATCTTTTCGGTAACGCTGGACAGACCGTTGTTGGGGTTCACGCCCAGCTCGTCGAACAGCTCGCCGTACTTGTCGAACAGTTCCTTGTAGAAAATCTTCACCGCGTGACCAAACACGATCGGGTGGGAGATCTTCATCATGGTAGCTTTGACGTGGAGGGAGAACATTACCCCGGTTTTCTCGCAGTCCTCGATGCACTCTTCGAAGAACTTGCGCAGGGCCTTGCAGCTCATGAACATGCCATCCAGAACTTCGCCTTCCTGCAGCGGCAGCTCACCCTTCAGTACCGTCTGCTCACCCTTGGCGTTTTCAAAGACGATGCGGGCGTTGGTGGCCTTGTCCAGGGTCAGTGACTGCTCGTTGGAGTAGAAGTCACCACCGCGCATGTGGGCCACGTGGGTGCGTGACGCCGGGCTCCACTCGCCCATGGTATGGGGATGTTTGCGGGCAAAGGCCTTCACCGCGGTCGGGGCGCGACGGTCGGAGTTGCCTTCCCGCAGTACCGGGTTAACGGCGCTGCCCAGTACCTTCGAGTAGCGGGCGTGAATTTCCTTTTCTTCGTCAGTTTCAGGATGTTCCTTGTACTCGGGAAGCTTGTATCCCTGTTCATTAAGCTCTTTGATGGCGGCCCTCAGCTGGGGAATGGAGGCGCTGATGTTGGGAAGCTTGATAATGTTGGCTTCCGGGTCCTTGGTGTAATCACCCAGCTCTTTCAGGTCGTCGGGGACCCGCTGGTCTTCCTCGAGGTAATCGGGAAACAACGCCAGAATACGCGCCGCCAGTGAAATATCGCTGGTTTCAAATTCGATGCCGGCCGGCTTGGCGTAGGTTTCCAGGATAGGAAGCAGGGACCGCGTGGCGAGGGCGGGTGCCTCGTCGGTCAGTGTGTAGATAATCTTGGCTTTGGATGATGTCATTTTCGTCCTCAGGCTAATGGGTGAGTTCAGGACGGTCATGGCAGGGTCAGGTGTCTTGTGAACGCCCGACCTGAGCAATGACTGATTCGGGAACTTTTGATAGGCCTACTAAGATAGCATTTTTTTGACGATTCTGGTTACGATCTTAGTATAAGAACCGACTAAAAATGCGCTAAATCCCGTTACAGGACGATGAAAAGGCAGGATTTTACGAAACTTTCGGACATTTAGGGTTTGGCGCCATTGGGAGTATCGCGCTGGAGGTGGGGCCAGCCAAAACACGCTCAAGCACATCCCTGTGGCGCTTGAGCTCCGCCATCCATGGCTCCGCACAGTTTTGGCTGGCCCCACCTCCAGCGCTCAGCAAACCCTCTGCGGGCCTGCTCTCACGTAGTCGTCGTAGGTCGGATTAGGCGAAGCCGTAATCCGACAACCAGCACAAAGGCGAACTTCACCCCTTCGGCAACAACCCCGCCCCCTCAAGACACTCCCCAATCCGGTCCAACGCCTCCGGATTCGCCAGCGCATCCCGGTTATCGGCCTTGGAGGAGCCGTTGATCAGCCGGGCCACCGCCAGCTCGACCTTCTTGCCGCTACGGGTGTACGGAATATCCGGTACCTCAATAATGTGCTTTGGCACATGGCGGGGGCTGGCGCCCTGGCGGATGCGGGTTTTGAGGTTTTTCTGG
>JAWWAM010000518.1:0-2490 GCA_033721715.1 Marinobacter sp. | reverse complement strand
GGACCTGCTGGTGCGCCTGCGCCAGGAATCCGTAGATGGTGATACGGTGCACCCCGCGAAGGTTCGTGGCCATGGCGCCAAGCGCGGCGCCGTGGAAGCCATGATCTGGAAAGGCTGGAGCTGGATGCATGCCCGCCCTGGTATCTACCGGATGGGCACCAGCCTGGGCGCCCGCTTCCGCAAACTGCAGCCCGGCAAGTTCGGTGGCTGGACGCAATACCGCACGGCCCCGAAACTCGCGGCCAAAACCCTGCACCAACGTATGAAGGAGCGCAGCCAGTGAGTACCCGTGACGCTATCCTGCAACGCCTGCGCCACCGCACCGGCGGCGAGCTGACCGCTCCGGAATGTGATTTTTCGGTGCTTGACCGGCCCGAGTGGTCCACCGCTGAAAAGCTGGACATGTTCGAGCAGACCATCGAATCCGTCCATGGCGAAGTGCACCGCACCACTGAAGGGGGCTGGATTGACCGGCTGGCTGAAATCCTGCAAACACGGGGCGCCCAGACTCTGCTGATTGCAAAAGATCACGAGATCGGCAAAGCACTTCAGAGTGCGACGAAAGGCCGTGAGGACCTGCCGCAGCTGGTGATCTACGACGAGCCGGTGAAAAGCTGGCAGGACTCGCTGTTCAGCGAAGTAGATGCCGGTATTACCTCTACCCGTGGTGGCATTGCCGAAACCGGTTCACTGATCCTGTGGCCGACGGTGGACGAACCGCGGTTGATGAGCCTGGTGCCCCCCATCCATATTGCGGTGCTGAAAGCCAGCGAGCTTTACACCACCTTCCATCAGGCCATGCAAGCCCAGAACTGGGCCGCTGGCATGCCAACCAATGCGCTGTTAATCTCCGGGCCATCGAAAACCGCCGATATCGAGCAAACCCTTGCTTACGGTGTCCACGGTCCCAAGGAACTGATCGTACTGGTTATTGAATGATCCGAGGCGCATTACTGATCGCCCTGGCCGCCCTGCTCTGGGCGACCACGGGCGTTGTAGCAAAATTTCTGTTTACCGGCACCGAACTGCAGGCGGTCACGCTTGGCTTTCTCCGCCTGGCGGTGGCCCTGCCGTTTTTCTTTGCGTTGATGCGCAGGGAACAGCGAGCGCTGGCCCACCGTTCCACGCCCTTGCCGACGTTTACCCGCAAATCACTGATGCCGCTGGTTGCCCTGGGTTTCTTCCAGGCCGTTTACCAGGGCAGTTACCTGCTGGCCGTGGACATGACCGGTGCCGGTATCGCCACACTCATTGCGCTGTGTCTGTCGCCCGTGCTGGTGGCTATCCTGGCGGCGCCGCTGCTGGGCGAAAAACCCGGGCTGGTCACCATTCTGGCTCTGGCCGCGGCCATTGCCGGCACCGCCATGCTGGTGATCAGTGATATGGACAGCGCCGGCAGGCTTCGGCTGGGAGGCATCCTGGTGGCGGTGCTGGCGGCGTTTGTGTACGCCGGCTTCACCCTGACAAGCCGGCATACCTCCACGGGCACGCCGGTGTTTACCACGGCGTTTATCTGCTTCTTTACAGCGGCACTGATCCTGTTGCCCGTAGTGGCCATCAGCGGCGGGTTTGAGGGATTGGACAGCCTGGGGCCGGGGCAATGGCTGATGGTGGCTTACATCGGCGTGGTGCCGACCTGCCTGGGGTATGTGAGCTTCTTCACTGGCATGAAGACAACGCCAGCGACACTGTCCAGCATTATCGTGACTCTGGAACCGTTGTTCGTGGCCCTGCTTGCGTGGGTGTTACTGGGTGAGCAACTGGGTGTGATCGGAATAACCGGCGCGCTGGTTCTGACTGCGGCAGTAATCGTCGCGTCGAAAAGCAGTGCCGGGAACCGGCCCGACACTGCCTGAAGCTGCGTTCTGATCCGGTTTACGCTTCCTCTGCGTCCCGGCGCTGTTTTTCCATCATGTTCGGCTGCAGGATTTCAATCCAGTAGCCGTCCGGGTCCTTGATGAACGCAAGGCCTTTCATCTTGCCGTCGTCAGGTTTTTTGACGAATTCCACGCCCAGCTTTTCAAAGCGGTCGCAGGCACTGTAGACATCCGGCACGGCTACGCCGATGTGGCCAAAGCCCTGGGGCTCGTCGTTACCATTGTGGTAGCTGAAATCCTTGTCGTTCTCGGTACCCCAGTTATGGGTCAGCTCCAGCATGGCTTCGCGGCCGAAGATGTAGGTGGTGCGGTGGCCGTCGTCGTGGGGCACCATGTTGGCGTGGCGGTCGTCAAGGTAGGCCATGAAGTAGAGCGTGAACTTCATTTCCGGGAAGTCGAGTTTTCTGACCAGGCGCATGCCCATTACCCGGGTGTAGAAGTCCATGGAGCGCTCGGGGTCTTTGATGCGCAGCATGGTCTGGTTGAAGACATAGCCTTCGGTTTCGGGCACTGATGCTTCGTGCAGGCCGGGGGCTTGTTCGAAGTGCTTGGGCATGGGGGGCTCCCTTTTTTATGCGTTCAGGATTCAACCATTATACCTGCGTGCGTTTCC
>JAWWAM010000517.1:0-2491 GCA_033721715.1 Marinobacter sp. | reverse complement strand
GTGATGGCGATTCGCGTGGCCGACGGAATGGCGGCCCTGCGCAGCGCCGGTTTGCTGAGATTGATCCAGTCGGTCACGGAGCAGGCTGGTGATGATGATTCGATGAGGGGAGGCTCCTATGGCTGGACTGCCTGAACTGTTGGGCCGCCAGGTGGAGACCCACCCCTCCCGTGTCGCCCTGCAAGGACCGTATTCAGCGTTCACTTATGCCCAGATGATGCAAGCCGTGCGGGCGCTGGCCGACCAGTTGAATCGGCGGGGAGTTCGCCGTGCCGGCCTGTGCGGTGATAACTCGGTGGCCTGGATTCTGGCCGACCTGGCCTGCCTGATGGCGGACGTGGTTTGTGTCCCGGTGCCCGTGTTTTTTTCGAAATCCCAGACCTCCCATCTCGTCGAAAGAGCAGGGCTGGATGGCCTGTTGTCTGTGGAAGCGGACACAGGCAGCCAACACCTGGGCCATGGTGTCTGGTTTCGGCCTTTGCCGGTCTCCGCAGCCGGGGCCTGGATGCCGCAGCAGACTGCAAAAATCACCTTTACCTCGGGCAGTACCGGCACACCCAAGGGCGTGTGCCTGTCTGTCGGGCAAATGACAGCAACTACCCTTGCCCTGAAAGAGCGGCTGGCGGGTGTTGAGCCTGAACGGCATCTTTGCATCCTGCCGATGGCGACCCTGCTGGAAAACATCGCCGGGATCTACCTGCCGCTGCTTTTGGGCGGCACCGTCATGGTGGCGCCATTACAGAATCTGGGCATGACCGGCAGCAGCGGGCTGAATGTTGACCGCCTGATTGAGGGCATCAATCAAAGCACGCCGCATTCGCTGATTCTGGTGCCGGAGCTAGCTATGACCCTGGTGACTGCGGCCGAGCAGGGGCAGTTGAAGAACACGTCGTTCCGCTTCCTGGCCGTGGGGGGTGGTCGGGTTTCATCCGAGCTGCTGGAGCGTGGCCGCGCTACCGGTTTGCCTCTTTACGAAGGCTATGGGTTGTCCGAGTGCGGCTCCGTGGTCACGCTCAACGTTCCCGGGGCCGAGTGCGAGGGTTCTGTCGGTAAACCCCTTTCCCACGTTGAGGTCCGGGTGGATGAACGTGGTCGCATTCTGGTCAGGGGGAATACTCATCTTGGTTACCTGGGCGATGAGCCTGAAGCGAATGAATGGCTGGATACCGGGGATCTGGGTGCCTTGAACCCGGCGGGTTTCCTGTCGGTGAAGGGCCGCGCCAAGAACCTGCTTATTACCAGCTTTGGCCGAAACATCAGCCCGGAGTGGCTGGAAAGCGAGCTCATTCAGGCCGTTGGTGCATGCCAGGCGGTGGTGTTCGGAGATGGTGATCCGCATCTCTCGGCGCTGCTGGTGGTTCAGGATGGACGCTCGCCGGAGCAGTTGCGTTCGTCTCTGAGCAGGCTTAATGCCGGACTGCCAGATTATGCCCGGCTGGAAGCGGTGTATATCCGTCGCCAGCTGCTGACCCGGGCGCAGGGCCATATAACCGCAAACGGCCGGCCGGTTCGCCATCAGCTTCAGGCTGACTTGCCAACCTTGTTGGCGGGGGCCTTCCCGATTTTCATGAATCTTACTGTTGCTCAGCCAAACATTCCCGACACATCAGGAGACACCGTTATGGGATTTTTCGACCGTCTGCAATCTGAAACCGCGCAAGCCCGCGCCCACGTCACCACAGCCCCGGTTATCGAAGCTATCCGTGAAGGCCGCTTTGATACGCAGGGATATACCTGGTTTCTGACCCAGGCCTACCATCACGTTAAGCACACCGTGCCGCTGATGATGGCCTGCGGTGGCCAGTTGCCGGAACGTCTGGAGTTCGTGCGCAAGGCCCTGGTGGAGTACATCGAGGAAGAATATGGCCATCACGAATGGATACTGGATGATCTGGAGGCCTGTGGTGAGGACAGGGACGCTATCCGCAATGGCCGTCCGGATACCTCCATTGAACTGATGGTGGCCTATCTGTACGACCGTATCCAGCGCGGCAAGCCGGCTGCGTTCTTTGGTATGGTTCAGGTTCTTGAAGGCACTTCCATTGAGCTGGCTACCCCGCTGGGCGAAGCCATCCAGAAACAGCTGGGCCTGCCAGACAACGCTTTCAGCTACCTCTACTCCCATGGTGCCCTGGATCAGGAACACTTCGAATTCTTCCGTAATCTGATGAATGAAATCACCGATGTGGATGATCAGCAGGCGATTATCGAAGCGGCGCGGATGGTTTATCGCCTGTATGGCGACATGCTCCATAGCATTCCGCTGCCGGCCAGTTCCAGGGAGTCGCGCCATGAAGCTGCGTGACCGTGTATGGCTGTTGCTGGGAGGCACCGGGGGGATCGGCAGGGCGTTGTTGGCGCCGCTGACACAGGCCGGAGCAAGGGTCATCGTGGCATCCCGGCACCCGGAGAAGCTCGAGCATCTTAAAAGCGTGACCGTTGAGCATCTGGATCTTGCTGCCATTGATCTCGATCAGCAGCTTGTGCGTCT
>JAWWAM010000516.1:0-2506 GCA_033721715.1 Marinobacter sp. | reverse complement strand
GCAGGCACCACGTTGGGAACCTTCCAGCACCTGGCGGATGCCCTGTTATCCCTGTCCGAAAATGGCTGGGTGCTGTTGGGGCTGGTGATGGTATTGGTGCTCATCGCCGGTATGTTGCTGGATGCGATCTCTATCTACCTGATCCTGATCCCGATTGTGCTGCCACTGATGACTCATTTTGGCTGGAACCCGATCTGGTTCGGTATCCTGCTGGCCATGAATATCGCCATTGGCCAGTTTACACCGCCGGTGGCCGTCAATTTGATGGTCACCACCCGGATTGCCAACATCCGTCTGGAACACACCATAGGCTGGGCAATGATCTTTGTTGCCGCCATGGCGGTAAGCCTGGTACTGGTGATGCTGGTGCCGGGTATTGCTCTGTGGTTGCCGGAGAAGCTCGGCTACGTGGTGGGGCCATGGTAGCCGGGCCGTCAAATAAGGAGTTGATGTGATTGACTTCATTGCACCTTTGGCAGCTTGGTGCGCTGCACTTATTGAAGCCATAGGCATTGCTACTATCACGCTGTTTGCGCTATACGCGTTGTATAACGCGACGATCAGAGTGCTGAAAAAGGATGACAACGATTCGATTTTCCAGGAACTTCGCCAGTCACTGGGTCGTGGCATATTGCTTGGGCTTGAATTTCTCATTGCCTCGGACATCATATATACAGTCGCCGTTGAGTTGACGTTTGAGACAATAGGAGTGTTGGCGATCGTTGTCGTCATACGTACGTTCCTGAGTCTGACTCTGGAAGTAGAGATGTCCGGTAAATGGCCCTGGCAGGGTAAGCAGTAGAAAGTCAGGTAGCGCGCCTATTCAGGAGTTAGGGAACGAATTTCAGACGAGGGTCCGGGATGACCTACTCAATTGCAGTGATTGGTAGTGGTATGGCGGGGCTGGCAGCGGCCTATCGGGCGCGTTGCGCGGGCCACGATGTGACCGTATTCGAAGCCAGCGAAAACCATGGTATGGACGCCCACGCCCTCACGGTGGACGGCGGCCTGGTGGATGTACCCCTGCGGGTAATGAGCCCCGACGCCTGGCCGAGTGTGCTCCAGCTCGCCAAAGAGGTGGGTGTGGGCACTTTCGACGTGAATACCCACGCTTCCTGCAGCTGGACTGATCGCCATACCTGGTTTCGCAGCGGGGAAGTGCCGGTTCTGGGCTGGCCTTTTATCGGCTCGTGGCGATACCTGGGGTTCCGCGCTCTGCGAATGGGCCAGGGCATCTGGCAACTGGCGCGCCTGACCCGCAAGCTCGAACACCAGAATAGCGACGCCACTCTGGCTGAAATCCTGGAACACCACAACTTCGACCCGCTTTTCTGGCGTGGGCTGGTGCTGCCCATTCTCACTACCATCTGCACCTGCGAAGAAAAACACCTGCTCAACTGGCCTGCGGCGCAGCTGCTTTCCTTGCTCCACGGCATCCTCCACGGCTCCGGACTCTGCCGCCTCAAGGGTGGCGCCCCGGCGTTGGTCCAGGCCCTGGCCAGTGGCCTGCCACTGTATTCCGGCAGCGCTGTGGCACAGGTTGAAGAGGGTGCCGATGGTGTGAAGGTCTTCAACGAGCGGGGTGAGGGTGGTGTGTTCGACCGGGTGGTCGTCGCTGCCCAGGCCAATCATCTGAGCTTTCTGGATGACACCCAGTTTGGTAACGAACGGGAACTGCTGGAAAACATCAGGTTCGACTCGGGTGAATTATGGGTCCATCGGGATCCACGTTTCATGCCCATCAGGACACGGGACTGGGCCGCGCTGAACTTCCAAACGGATAAAGCGCTGGATAAACCCATGTTCACCGTCTGGGTCAATCCGGTGGAACCCACGCTCAAGGACTGCGCTCCGGTATTCCAGACCTGGAACCCGCTGTTCGAACCGGACCCGGGCACCGTGCTCACCCGGGTGCCAATGGAGCGCGCCGTCGTTCACCCCGGCACCGCCCGAATCCACGATGCGCTCGCTCAATGGCACCACCAGCCCGGCCGCAGAGTCTTCTTTTGCGGTTCCTGGGCCTACGAAGGTGTGCCGCTGCTGGAATCCGCCGTGCGCTCGGCCAATGCCGTGGTGGAGGCCATCAACGAAGGGAGGTCGGATGAGAGACGATGAATCCACGGACGTGGAGGAGCTGAAGCGAGAAAGATACGAGCTGCTCCAGCGATTGGAAGGCTGGCTGGAAACGCCGATGCTGGTTCTGGCATTCGTATGGCTGGTGTTATTGATAGTGGAGCTGGTTCGGGGTGAGAGCATGCTGTTTTATGTTCTCGGCACGGTTATCTGGGTGGTCTTCATTATCGATTTTGCTGTGAAGTTGGTCCTCGCGCCGGACAAGTCTGATTATCTCAAGAGGAACTGGTTGACGGCGATAGCGTTGCTCCTTCCCGCGCTACGGATTTTCCGCATCGTCCGCGCATTCCGGTTGCTTCGCCTGGCCAGGGCAGGGCGGAGTTTGCGTTTGGTTCGCGTTGTCAGTTCACTGAACCGCGGGATGAAGGCTCTG
>JAWWAM010000515.1:0-2509 GCA_033721715.1 Marinobacter sp. | reverse complement strand
GTCGGTACGGAAGGAGAATTCCCCGGCCAGCGGGTAGCGATAGCTGTCCAGATAATCCAGGAAATCATTAGGCCCGCAGACCTTTTTCAGGGCACGTATTAACGGCGTCACCAGCAGGCGGCTGACCCGGCCATTCATTTTGGTGTCCGCCACCCGGGCATAATACCCTTTGCAGAACATGTAGTTGAAGTTGGGATTGGCCACCGGATAAATCAGCCGGGCCACCAGATCCCGGGAATACGTCAGTATGTCGCAGTCGTGCAGGGCCACGGATTTACTCATTCCCGAGGCAAGCACATACCCGAAGCAGAACCAGACGTTTCGGCCCTTGCCCATTTCCGTGGGCGCCAGGTTCTGTTCCCGGAGCTTGAGGTCCAGCGCCCGGAGCCTGGGGCCGTCGTTCCACAATACCCTTACATGCTGGGGCAACTCAGAGAAATACTCCAGGGCATGTCGGTATTCCTGCTCATTTGCCCGGTCCAGGCCGATGACGATCTGCTCCAGGTAAGGCACCTTCGCCAGTTCCTTCACGATGTTCTTCAGGGCCGGACCTTCCAGCTCTGAATACAGTGATGGCAGTACCAGGGACATGGGCCGGGCCTTGCGAAAACTCATCAGTTCCCGCTCGAGCTCCTCCACCGGCCTGCGACAGAGATTATGAAGAGTGGTGATGATGCCGTTCTGGTAAAAGTCGCCCATGGCGGCTCTCCTGTTGTTTCAAAACCCGCTTTCAGTAGCCGTACTCAATCAGCAGATTCAGCACGCATTCGTTCCAGCCTGCCGGGCCACATTTGATGGAACGTATGGCCCGGCTCTGGGACGGCAGGGACACCCTCTCGGACTGCACGCCTCGAACAATGACCGCAATATCTGCCTCTTCCAGCATGTGCTGGTCATTAGGGCTATCACCCAGCGCGATTGCGATCACGCTGTCGCCGGTAGATTGCTCCCTGTAATGCTCTCGATATTTATTTAGCAAGAACCGGACCCCATCGGCCTTATCGAAGGTGCCCATGGCGTGGAGAAAGCGCCCGCCCTGTACCAGACGACAGTCATGTTCACCCAGTTTTTGTCGGAATCGCACCAACAATTCCTCATCTCCCTCCCACAAAAGCGGCTCTGTACCTGCGCGGTCTTTCGCCAGTTCTGCTTCCGATTCTGAAAGGTTGGAACGCCTGGCCAGCTCGTCCGGGCTCATGTCCGAGAAACTGCGAAACTGGAAGCCCTCCTCCCGACACTCCTTTAACAGCGCCAGTATCTTGCCCCGCGGTGCCCCGAAACCCTGCACCTGTTCCGGGCCCGGTCCAAAACAGTTCGCGGGGATAACGACTGCAGCACCGTTTTCCACGATAAAAGGGGCGGTATTGCCAAGTTGCGCCCTCACCGCCCGGATCTCGCCAGCCGTCTTGCTGGAGTTGAGCACTACCGGGATATCCGCCGCTGCCAGGCGCGCCAGCGCAGGTTTCGCCGGGGCCCAGTCATAGCTGTTGTGGTCCAGCAGGGTGCCGTCCAGGTCGGAAAACAGAATCAGGCGTGGTTTGGGCATCGCGATATCCTCTACTGTCGCTGGCGTATCAAGGGTTCACCGAAACTGTGGTCTTCACCCACATTGATCAGACAATCGGCACAGGCCGGCATTTCCGCCAGGCTGGCACGGGTGATTCGCTCGTAATGCATGATGAATCGGACGACCTCTTCGTCACTCATTATGCGCGATGGTTGTGCGACCTCACCGACCATACTGCTCCCTTTTGGTGCACCACCGGCACGATCGCGGAGCTTGTGCTCCTGGAGGGTGCGCCATTGCAAAACGCACTCCATGGAAGGGGCCCGCAACATGATCAGGCTGTCGACCTGACTGAAAAAGTCCCCGTACTGCTCCTTAAGGCACCGGTTGACGTATTGGCGCCATGTGCCTTCAGGATCCTCGGACTCTTCCAGTTCGTTGACGGGATTCATCAGTTCTTCCTCACTGTCTGCCGGCATGGCCCCCATGCACCAACCCTCGATCAGGATAATGTCCGCCCTGCCCCGGAATGTGGGCCACTGATCCTGCGGATACCGGTCATCGCGGGATTTGTCGAAAGCCGGGATGGGAGTTTCCGTGTCCGGCCCCGCCGCTTTCAGTTGGTCGATGACCTGCTGGCCCAGAACCAAGTCGTGGGTACCGGGGACGCCCCGGGTGATAAACAGCGGGTGCACATCCTCTGCCAGCTTTTCCCGTTCGGCGCGGGTGAGGTAGAGGTCGTCCAGAGAGAAGTTCGCAGTGGGTATGCGGTAGTGGGTGGTCAGCAGTTCCCTCAGGAACAGGGTGAGGGTGGATTTGCCGGTGCCCTGGGCGCCGTGGATGCCGATGATGATTGGTTCAGGTCGAGCCTGCCTGAGACTGTGCAAGTGTTGTGCAAGGGGAAGGATGGTGTTTTTGACGGTGTCGGTGTAGGAACCAGGGAGGGATTCCTGGTGGATCAGTTTCTGGATCGTGGTGGTCAGATCGGGTGCAGACACTATG
>JAWWAM010000514.1:0-2533 GCA_033721715.1 Marinobacter sp. | reverse complement strand
CATTTTCATAGCGGGAACCACTCACTGTTAAAGAAACGGGCCAGCCAGCCCATCTGATTGGCCTGGTCAAAGTCACCGGTACCACCATAGGCGATACGGGCATCGGCAATGCGATTGGAAGCCACCGTGTTATCCGGGGAAATATCCTGGGGGCGAACCAGCCCTGTCAGGCGGATGTACTCATCGCCATTGGTCAATGAAAGCCATTTCTCGCCACGTATGTGCAGAACACCGTTCGGCAGCACTTCCGTTACGGTTACGGTGATATTGCCATTAAGGCTGTTGCTCTGATCCGCTTCCGCCTGACCGCTAAAATCCCGTTCCGTTTTGATATCGGTTCCCAGCCCAATGTTGCCCTTGCCCAGAATTTTCGGGTCCAGCATGGAAACTTCATTGTCCTTGGTAATGCTGCTTTCAGCGTTCTTGCTGGCGCGGGTGGATTCTTCCAGGGTCACCGTAAGAATATCGCCCACATTCAAGGCCACAGTGTCGCCGTACAGGCTGTAGTTGCGCGAAGTCTGGTAGATGGCACCGGATTCCGGGTCCCGCTGCATCATCGCTTCGGCGCGTACCGGGGAATAGGCCGGGTCGTCCGGCATTGCCCGGGGGCGGCTCATGGCGGTACAGCCCTGGAGTACAACCAGTGCCAGCACCACGGCCAGGGTCCCTGCGCCGTGCCTGCCTTTTCTGTTAGTGATAATGGATGTCATGATTGCCCCTCCTGACCGCTGCTACCGGTTACCCGATATTGTTGGTGATGAACTGCAGCATCTGGTCTGTTGCGGAGACCACTTTCGAGTTCATTTCATAGGCGCGCTGGGTGGTAATCATGTTCACCAGCTCCTCCACCACTTCCACGTTGGAGGCCTCAACCATGCCCTGTTCAAGGGTTCCCAGCCCGCCAATTCCGGGCTCGCCTTCCGCGGGGTCCCCACTGGCGTTGGTCGCCTTGTACAGGTTGTTACCGATCGCCTGAAGGCCCTGCGGGTTGATGAAGTCCACCAGGGTAATTTCGCCCAGATTAACCGGCGCTGCCTGATCGTCAGTGATAGCTGAAACCGTACCGTCCTTGCCGATAGTGACGTTGGTAGCGTTCTCCGGCACATTGATGTTCGGCTCCAGTGTGTAGCCATCCGGATTCACAATGTCGCCATCGGAATTCAACTGGAACTGGCCGTCACGGGTGTAGGCAATCTGGCCGTCCGGAAGCAGGATCTGCATGAAGCCACGGCCGTTTACCGCCATATCCAGGGGCTGCTCAGTCACTTCCAGGTTGCCCTGGGAAAACTGTTTGGCGGTGCCAACGATTCGCACACCGGTACCCAGCTGAAGGCCGGATGGCAGCTCCGAGTTCTGGGTATTCAGACCACCGGGTTGCCGGTCAATCTGGTACAGCAGATCCTGAAACACAGCCCGGTCGCGTTTGAAACCGGTGGTGTTCACGTTGGCCAGGTTGTTGGAAATCGTGGACATGTTGGTGTCCTGCGCGCTCAACCCGGTTTTGCTGACCCAAAGTGCTGGATGCATGTCTTCTACTCCTTGCCGGGGTTGCTTCAATGCGGCCGATGTTTGCCGCTTTCGTGCCCACCCGGGCGATGTTAATCAGGTTTATCAGAGATTCTGCAACAGTCGTGCCGAAGCCTCGGAATTCTCATTGGCAGTGGTCATTATCTTCACCTGCATCTCGTATTGACGAGACAGCTGAAGGTTGGAAATCATTTCCTCGACGGCGTTTACGTTAGAGCTCTCAAGGAAACCAGAGGCCACACGCATATTGGCATCCGGGGGCTCCGGGCCATCCAGCGCCTCTCCGGCCTTGCGGCGAATGAAGCCGTCCTCACCTTTTTCCAGGACGTTCCCGGGCGGGTTGACGAGTTTCAGACGGTCCACTTCCACGAGCTGGTCCGGCGGGCCGCCAACCGGCACGATGGAGATCGTCCCGTCTGAACCTATCTGCACATTGTCGAAAGGGGGCAAGGCCACCGGGCCACCGTTACCCATCACCATCTCTCCGCTGGAGAGGCGCACCATACCGTTTACATCAATCTGCATGCTGCCAGAGCGGGTAAAGACTTCCTCGCCCTGCTGGTTCTGCACCGCCAGCCAGCCGTCGCCTTCAACGGCAATGTCCAGCTTGCGGCCGGTATCCATCAATGCACCGGCTGATAGATCGGTACCAGGCCTTTCAGCCATGGCATAGGCTCTGGTGGGATGATGCTCACCAAAAACAGGCATGCTGCGGGCCTGCGCAAAATCCCGCTTGAAACCGGTGGTACTGACGTTAGCCAGGTTGTTGGCGTGGGCCTGCTGGGAAAGCATGTTCTGCTTCGCGCCAGACATCCCGATATAGAGGGCTTTGTCCATGGGAAAACTCCTGCCGGAATTTTGACTGTTTCCAGTCTTTCCATAGCTCTAGCAGGAGTTGTGCCATGTTCAGTTATCGGGGTTAGCGGAGGTTGATGATCGTCTGGGTAACGGCATCGGAAGTTTCGATGGTCTTGGCGTTGGCCTGATAATTACGCTGGGCGATGAT
>JAWWAM010000513.1:0-2538 GCA_033721715.1 Marinobacter sp. | reverse complement strand
GCCGTTGATCAGCCAACTGAACCAGCTGCTGGACACCCTGGACCAGCGGCTTTCCCGGTCCCGGGACGCCCTGGCCAACCTCTCACACAGCGTAAAAACACCTGTGTCGGCCATTCGACAGGTACTTGAAGACGACACCCGCGCGCTGGATCCGGAAATGCGTCAACAGCTGGCCCAACGGCTATCTGATATTGACCGCCAGCTGGAGAGCGAAATGCGCCGCAGCCGCTTCGCCGGCCCTCAGGCAGGCAAAGCGGCGAAACCCGTCAGTCAGGCCCGCGACCTCCTGTGGATGCTGGGCCGGCTGTACCCAGACAAGAACTTCGAACTGGAAACCGAACTGGGCCCGGAAACGCGGTGGCCGATCGAAGAGCATGACCTGAACGAGCTTCTCGGCAACCTCGTCGATAATGCAGGCAAGTGGGCCAGAAAAAGTGCCGAGTTATCTCTGAATGAGTGCTCGGATCAATTGATCATCACTGTGGAAGATGACGGGCCCGGCGTCAGTGCCGATGCACTTCCAACATTGGGCACCCGCGGCGTGCGGCTGGATGAACAGACGCCCGGACACGGGCTCGGACTGGCCATCGCCAGGGAAATCACAGAACGTTATGGTGGTAGTCTATCCTTCAGTATCGGAACAAGGGGCGGGCTCAGGGCCAGCATATCGGTGCCCAAAGAACGACACGGGTAAGCAGCTATGAAAATCGGTGAAATCTCAAAAGCCACTGGCGTTCCGGTGGAAACCATCCGTTACTACGAGAAAATCGGCCTGGTGCCGGAGCCAGAGCGGGAGGCCAGCGGCTACAGACAATATCGGCAAAGCCACCTGGACCGACTGCTCTTCATCAAACGCTGTCGCAACCTGGACATGGCCCAGGATGAAATCCGCGAACTGATCCGCCTGGCCGACCAGCCTGATGCAGACTGCAGCGAGGTGGATGCCCTTCTGGCTCGCCACCTGAGCCATGTACGGGAGCGCCTGAAAGAGCTGGCAAGCCTCGAAGACACACTCGAACAACTCCAGCGGGCCTGTTCTGAGGGTCGTACGGTCAGTGAGTGCGGCATACTCGGGGGGTTGACGTCAGAGCCTGCCATCGACGAGCTCACGGGGAAAAACAACCACATTCCGGGCACTCATCACCACACTCCGGGATCGGGCTGAAGCGTTCTCGCAACCACCTGTTGACTCTGTAGTAGCTACAGGGTTTTTAATGGCCTCAATCAAATACAGGAGGTCATCATGGCGTGTAGCTGCTCCGCACCCGAACCCAAATTCCCCGCTCCGGGCTTTCGCAAAGCTCTGTGGATTGCTCTCGTGGTCAACCTGGCCATGTTCCTGGTGGAAGGCTACGCGAGCCTGCAGTCCGGCTCCGTATCTCTGCTCGCAGATGCTATTGACTTCTTCGGCGACAGTGCCAACTACCTGCTCTCACTGTCCGTGCTTTCCATGGGAATGGTCTGGAGAGGCCGCGCCGCCATGGTGAAAGGCATAACCATGACAGTGTTCGGATTCGCGGTGCTGGGCCGAGCCATATGGGTAATGCAGAATGACATAACGCCGGAACCTCTGACCATGGGGGCTGTCGGGTTACTGGCCCTGGTGGCCAATATGAGCGTTGCTATCATGTTGTTCAAATTCCGGGAAGGCGATTCCGATATGCGCTCGGTATGGCTATGCAGCCGCAACGATGCCATCGGCAATATTGCGGTCATGGTTGCCGCACTGGGTGTATTCGGCACTGGCACCGCCTGGCCGGACCTTATCGTTGCCGGCATTATGGGGGCTCTCGCGATCACCGCTGGCATCAGTGTCGTGCGCCATGCGCGCAGTGACATTGCCCAGGGGAAAATCGCTGAGGCGGCTTATGGCGGCTGAGTTCGTTTAGCCCGGCAGACTTTATGGATGCTTGTTATAGTGCGTCTCTTCTGATCGAGTGCTAATGTGATTTCGTAGGAACTGGTAGCGTCATTTGCCAACCGTCAGAAGGAGCCTAACATGAACATATCGAAGGGTACCGAAGCCAGCGGTAAACAGCCGTTTCTGTCCGACATCAAAAACATCCGCGAACGCGCCCGCGCAAACATGCGTGACGGTGCCATCACCGACGGCTACAAGGCCGACCGGGAAACCGTAATCAGGATTCTCAACGAGGCACTCGCTACCGAGATCGTCTGCGTGCTGCGGTACAAGCATCATTATTACGCCGCCGAGGGGCTGAATGCGGAAGCCGTCGCCCAGGAGTTTCTTGAACACGCCCAGCAGGAACAGGAGCACGCGGACCAGATTGCCGAACGTATTGCCCAGTTGGGAGGCAACCCGAATTTTTCACCGGACAGCCTGACGGCGCGCAGTCACTCGGAATACGTTGAAGGCGACACCCTCAAGGAGATGATCGAAGAAGATCTGGTGGCGGAACGTATTGCCATCGACAGCTATCGCGAGATTATCCAGTACCTGGGCGACGATGACCCAACGACACGCCGATTAATGGAAGAGATTCTGGCCGTTGAGGAGGAACACGCCGACGACATGGC
>JAWWAM010000512.1:0-2540 GCA_033721715.1 Marinobacter sp. | reverse complement strand
TTCACCCTGGTATTGGGAATAAACACATACACAAAGGTGAACGCACCCACCACCAGCATGAACGGGGTAAAGCGGGTTGCGAAGATAACCACGGTTCCCAGTGGCTCAACGGCCATCAACGCCTGGACAAACGCCGACGAAAAAATGGTGGCACTGATGCCGATGGCCGACACCATCAACAATGGGCCAATCATGATCACACTGAGGTAGTTACTGAAGCGCTGGGCCATGGAACGCATATCCGGCACCCGCCAGATCATGTTGAATGAGCGCTCGATTTTCTGCACCAGCGAGATCACGGTATAGACCAGCAATGCCAGGCCCACCGACCCCAGCACACCCACCTTCATGTTATCCACGAACCCGAGAACCTGCTCGGCAATCTCCACGCCCTGGGGGCCCATAGGCTGGAAAAACTGGTACAGGAAGGGTTCCATACGCTGGTGTACGCCCATCGCCTTGAGCACCGAAAAGCTCAACGCCAGCAGCGGCACGATGCTCAACAGGGTGGTATACACCAGGCTCATGGCGTGCAGGGTCAGGTTACCGGCAATGATATCCCGCACCAGCGCATAGGCAGTGCGCCCGGTTTTATACAACCAGGTCCACGGCCAACGCTGCGGTGGGCTTGGATTGGCCAGAATCCAGGTTTCAGCTTCCTGAAGCCGCTCTTTGAATTGGAAAGAAGCCACACGACGTCCTGTTTGCCAGAGTTTTGTACAGATTATCAGTCAGATACCAAATCACAACAAAGTATGGCCGATTGTGTGGCTTTTACTAGCAGTTTCGAGTCAATAGGGGCAGCTGCCTCAGTTGGTCACGTAATGCCGGCGCGTCCACCCACGCATTTCATCCAGGCGCTCAAGCCGGCCGGCGGCCTTATCCAGGGTGGAGGCAATGGGGTAGTCACCTTCCAGCATGCCGGCGAAGCGAATGGTCATCAGGTCCCAGAAACGTTTCATTTCCGGAATGTTGGGCATGATTTCGCCGCGGCTGGCGGAACGGAAGGTGTGGTCGATGAAGGGGTCCTCGCTGAGGGTTTTCACCACCTCCAGGTGGGCAACTGCACCCAGCGGCTTGTCGTCATTGACCGAGTTCAGGCCGGATTCGGTCAGGAGATAGTCCTCCATAAACTGCCGGGCCAGCTCGTGATTGGTTGAAACGGCACTGATCCCGGCTGCCAGCACCCCCACGAAAGGCTTTCCGGGGGCCCCGGTTACCGTGGGCACATCGGCTATACCCACATTGATACCGGCCTGGCGTATCTCGCTCCAGGCCCAGGGGCCGTTGATGATCATGGCCGTCTCGCCGGACTTGAAGCCTTCCATCATGGTGCCATAGTCCGCCTCTTTGGCCAGCACGCCGGAATCCAGAAGGTCCTTGATACCCCTCACCGCATTGACGGCTCCGTCGTTGGCCACTCCGACATCGGAGAGGTCGTACACCTGCCTCTCCAGACCGAAACTGTAACCACCCGACCCGGCAAAGACCGGCCAGGAAAAATACACGTTCCTGTAATCCCAGGAGATAGCTTCAACGCCTTGCGAACTCAACCTGCGATGCTCGGTTTTCAGCTGCTCAAGAGTCGTGGGCGGCGTTGCCACCAGGTCTTTGTTATAGAGCAGGCTCACCACTTCCATGGCAATGGGGTAGCCATACACCCGCTCACCGACAGAAACCGCCTGCCAGGCAAATGGCGCAATGGCATCACGAACGTGCGCTGAGGGTTTAATGGGCCGCAGGTGTCCTTCGTTAATCCAGCTGCCAAAACGATCGTGAGGCCAGATTACGATGTCAGGCGCTTTGGAGGAGTAGCCGTAATGATCGTATTCGGAGGTGAGATCGTCCGGCGTTTCCACGGTGACGGCAATGCCGGTGTCCGACTCGAAGCGCCGGCCAACCTCGGCCAGGCCTTCATGCCCTTTGTCGGAGTTGATCCAGATAAGCAGTTCTCCGCGTTCGAAAGCGAGAGCCGGTACGGAAAAGAGAACGAAAAAAAGCGCAAGAGCCAGGATGGGTCTGATCATGAGTATCGCCCTGTTGTTATTGTTGGAGCGTCGTTGAAACGCATGCCCTCATTTGGGGCATTTCATAGGCAGTTTAAGCAACAGGGAACAGCAACCGCGTCATCCGGCTGATGTTTTTTGAGGGGTGAGTAAGGGGGAGTACCCGAAAAAAATCAGGCAGAGGACAGGTTACGGGCCGTGATCTCCACAATCCTCTGTCTCGCTTCCCGGCTCGCCCAGGCGGAATGGGGTGTCACAATCAGGTTGGGAATGTCGCCCGCCAACAGCGGATTGCCGTTGCGGGGCGGCTCCTCTGTCAGCACATCAAAACCCGCACCGCCAATGGTGCCTGCGCGCAGAGCATCGGCCAGTGCCTGTTCATCCACCAGGCCGCCGCGACTGGTGTTGATCAGCAGCGCATGCTTTTTCATCATCTTCAGCTCACGGGCACCAATCATGTTGCGGGTCTCATCCGTCAGCAGGCAATGCAGGGAAAGTACATCCACTTGCGGCAGCAATTCATCCATGGGAACC
>JAWWAM010000511.1:0-2541 GCA_033721715.1 Marinobacter sp. | reverse complement strand
GCATGAGCCGGCAAAGCAGAAAAGAACAGGAATCCCATGAATGAGTGAGAACCGTCAACGTATTGCAGTCATTGGCGCTGGAGTATCGGGGCTGACTACCGCCTGGCTCCTGTCGGAACAGTACGACGTCGAGCTGTTTGAGGCCGGCAGTTATGCCGGCGGGCACACCAATACCGAATCGGTGGCGGCCGGCGGTCGCGAATGGCCGGTAAACACCGGTTTTATCGTCTTCAACGACTGGACCTACCCCAATTTCATCAAACTGATGGATCGGTTAGGCGTCGAGTCGGAAGTCAGTGACATGAGTTTCAGTGTCGACTGCCATTCATCAGGCTTGCAGTACAACGGCACCAGCCTGAACACGCTGTTTGCTCAACGCAGCAATCTGCTGAATCTGCCGTTCCTGCGGATGATTCGTGAAATCCTGAGATTCAACAAGGAAAGCCGTGCAGACCTGGCGGCGGGCAATATCGGCGATGAGGAAAGTCTCGGGGAATATCTCAACCGTCATGGTTACTCCCGGTATTTTCGCAAGTACTACATCGTACCCATGGGCGCCGCTATCTGGTCAGCCCCTGAGATTGTGCTGGAACAGTTCCCCATCCGGTTCTTTCTGCAGTTCTTTAACAATCACGGCATGCTGTCGGTCGATGACAGGCCCACCTGGCGGGTTATTTCCGGAGGCTCGGCCCGCTACGTGGAAGCCATGATGGGCCGCTTGCAGAAACACACCCACCTGAACAGCCCGGTAACCTCCGTGTTACGCCACCAGGACAAAGTGCTGGTAACCGTGAACGGTGAGCAACAGGCATTCGACCAGGTGGTATTTGCCTGTCACAGCGATCAGGCACTGGAAATGATCAAAGACCCTTCACCCACTGAGCTGGAAATCCTGGGGGCAATCACCTACCAGCGTAATGATGTGGTGCTGCATACCGACAGTTCCGTATTGCCCTCGAACCGGCGCGCATGGGCGGCCTGGAACTATTTCATTCCTCAGCACAGCACCGAACCGGTTTCCGTCACCTACAACATGAATATCCTGCAGAACTTCCACGACGCTCCGGAAACCTTCTGCGTTACCCTCAACCGTAGCGCTGATATTGCCCCGGACCGCGTCATCAAACGGTTCGACTACGCCCACCCGGTATTTACCCTGGAAGCGGTGGCCGCCCAGAAACGCTATAAGGAAATCGGCGGCCACAACCGCAGCCATTTCTGCGGTGCGTACTGGTTTAACGGGTTTCACGAAGATGGCGTGTGCAGTGCGTTGCGTGTCACCAGTGCCCTGGGTGTGGAGCTGTAACCATGAATGCTGCCGTGCAAGATACGCTGACCGGCAATCGCCTCCACAGCCAGTGGCTGGAGGGGACTATTCGCCATCGGCGTATGGCACCTGTCCGCCATGAGTTCAGCTACAGCACCGGCATGCTCGCGCTCGATCTGCGTGAATGGCAAACAGTGACCCACATAAGCCCGCTGTTTTCCCTTGAAAAATTCAACTGGCTTTCACTCCGGCGCCGGGACTACTTCCAGCCAGAGAAAGACAACTTGTTGCAGGCCGTGACCAACCAGGTTCAGAGCGCTACAGGATGGAAACCGGACGGGCCGGTCGAGCTTATAACCCACCCCCGTTATTTCGGCTATGTGTTCAATCCGGTCAGCTTCTACTTCTGCTACAACGCCGGCGACACGCCCGTTAACGGCGCTGTCCCCCGGGTTATTCTGGCCCAGATTACCAATACCCCCTGGAAAGAGCGCCACGTCTATTGCCTGGAAAGCACAGGCGTCGAGCCAACCAGTGCCGGTTGGCGCACTGAACGTTTCGGATTCGGTAAACGCTTCCACGTATCGCCCTTCAATCCGATGGACCAGCACTACCAATGGACCTTCAGCTTCCGGGGGCCTGAGGTTCGCATTCACATGAACGTCTTCCAGGACGACCGTAAACATTTTGATGCCACCCTGGTGGTCCGGCGCACCCCTCTGGATCGTAAAGAACTTCATCGAAGCCTCAGGCAGTTTCCCCTCGAAGCGCTCAAGGTGGTGGGTGGTATTTACTGGCACGCGCTGAAACTGAAGCTCAAGGGCGTGCCCTTTTTCACCCACCCCGACAAGCTTCCCGAGCGCGACCCTGCCCACAGGCTCGGAAGCGATGATTCCGGCCTGGACATTACCGAGGCCACAGACCGAACAAAGACAAGCGGAAAGGTAAGCTCATGGAGAACCTGAACACCTCACTCGAATCCACAGGCGCAGGCAGCCAGGTGCCGCTGACCAGCCGGGTGGCCCGTCACCTCGTGTGCCAGCAATTGTCCCTGCTGAAAGATGGCTCCCTGACGATCCGTGAGGCCGGCCAGCCAACCATGAGTTTTGGTGATGGCGATATGCACCATGAGCCGGCGGAGCTGATTATCCACGACAGCAGCACCTGGAAGGACCTGCTGACAGGCGGCAGCGTCGGTGCAGCAGAGTCGTATGTGGCGGGTGATTGGTCAACGCCGGACCTGGTGGCGCTGTTGCGCTTCTTTACCCGAAACG
>JAWWAM010000510.1:0-2541 GCA_033721715.1 Marinobacter sp. | reverse complement strand
GAATAACGGCATGGCCAGGATCACCAGATACCAGAACCAGCCGTCGCCCAGCCGGCTGACGATCTGAAAATAACCGTGGAGCGGGCGGAACCTCAAACTGCGGTTAATGAACTGGCAGAAGACAAATTCCCTCTGGTCCACCGCACTAAAGAAACGAGATGCCTTGCTGTTGGAGGGCATTGGAGTGATTCCTTTGTGGCTGGTTCAGTATCAGGTGCTCGAACTGATCGATCTGCGCCGCCCAGTCCAGTTCCAGTGCATCCAGGCGCGCCTGGGCACGAATTCTGTTCATCAGTGTTGGCTGGTCGGCAAGACGCAGGGCGTGATCAACAAAGCCTTCATCATCGGGCAGCTGTGCTTTCATCCCATTGTCTTCGTGGCGGATATGCTCGCTGGCGGCGGCATCATCAAAGGCGACAACAGCAAGGCCGCTTGCCATCGCTTCAGTGACCACATTGCCGAAGGTGTCGGTCTTGCTGGGAAACAGGAAAATATCGCCGGAGGCATAGTGCCGGGCCAGATCCTCGCCCCGCCGTGTGCCGGCAAAAATATAGTCCGGATGGCGTTGGGCCAGGCGCTTGCGCATGGGGCCGTCTCCCACCAGGATAAATCTGGCGTTGGGATGCAAACGGCGAAGCCGCTCGAAGCACGACACCGCCATTCCCAGGTTCTTTTCCGGTGCGAGCCGTCCCACGTAGAGAATGGCTCGATCGTCAGGTTGTAGCCCCCATTGCAGCCGCAGTGCCTGGTCGCGCTGGTGGGGCGCAAAACGGCTGCAGTCGACACCACGGCTCCAGACGGAGGTGGGGTGAATGCCCATGTCAGCCGTGGTGCGGGCTATTTTCCGCGTAGGAACCAGGGTAAGGGCGGTCCGGTTGTGAAACCAGCGGCCGTAAGCGCACAGTAATTTTTCCAGAAAACCGGCGCCATAGTAGCGGCTGTAAGCATGGAAGTTGGTGTGGAAACCGGAGCTCACCGGTATCCCAGCCTTCCGGGCGGTGGAGACTGCGGCAACACCAAGGGGGCCCTGGGTGGCAACATAGATTGCATCCGGGCGTTGACTCTTCCAGAAAGAAGCAAGGAAACCGGGGCGGGGGATACCGAACCGCAATTCCGCATAACCTGGAAGTGGCAGGCCGGTAACGATATGCTCTTGCGAGAACAGGCGTTCCCCCGCGTCGGAAAGGTCGCGTTTTGACTCATGGCCCTGGCACGGGCGGATAATCGTTACCCTGTGCCCGCGGCGCTTCAGCCCCAGGCACAGATACCTGAGGGTGTTGGCCACGCCATTGATTTCCGGAGGAAAGGTCTCCGAAACAATGGTAATGTGAAGCCTGCGCCCTGAAGCCTGGGTGATTCTGGTCACGGTGTTTCCTGCGGTGTGCTTTTTCATGCCTCTACTATGGAAAGCCAGCATGACAGTAGCGGGACAATTCCGTGACATTCCGTTTACCCTTTCAGCAATTGGCTCTTTGCCTTTTCAATAACGAATCCGGGAGGAAGCATGAAGACCCGAAAACTGGGCAGAACCGATATTGAGGTCAGTGAAATTTGCCTCGGTACGATGACCTGGGGGGAGCAGAACACCGAACAACAGGCTTTTGCGCAGCTGGACCTGGCAACCGCCGAAGGCGTCAATTTTATTGATGCGGCGGAGATGTACCCGGTACCTCCACGACCCGAGACCCAGGGGCTTACCGAGACCTATCTGGGTAACTGGCTGGCGAAGCGAGGCCGCAGGGACGATCTGGTGATCGCCTCCAAGGTGGCCGGGCCGGGCAACGGCCTGACGTATCTGCGTAATGGCCCCCGCCTGACCCGGGCCCATATCCGTCAGGCCTGTGACGACAGCCTGCGCCGGCTCCAGACAGACTACATTGACCTTTACCAGGTGCACTGGCCGGACCGGAATGCGAACTTTTTTGGCAAACTGGGGTATCAGCACAGCGAGGATGAGCAGGCCACGCCCATTGAGGAAACCCTCGGGGCTCTGGCTGAACTGGTAGAGGAGGGCAAGGTTCGGCATATTGGTCTTTCCAACGAAACGCCCTGGGGCACCAGTGAGTACCTGCGCCTTTCCCGGGAGCGCAACTGGCCACGCATCGTCAGCGTGCAGAACCCTTACAACCTGCTCAACCGTACCTTTGAGGTGGGCATGGCGGAGATCGCCTGCCGCGAACAGGTGGGCCTGCTGGCTTATTCGCCCCTTGCGTTCGGAATGCTTTCCGGCAAATACCTTGGTGGCAGACGCCCGGAGGGTGCCAGAATGACCCTTTATGAGCGGTTTACACGCTACACCAGTGACCGTGCGGCCGAGGCTACCCGTGCCTACGTGGATCTGGCCGCCAACCATGGCCTCTCACCGGTGCAGATGTCGCTCGCCTATGTGACCAGCCGTGATTTTGTGACCAGTAATATTATTGGGGCGACCACCCTGGACCAGCTTCGGGAAAACCTCGGGTCCGCATCGGTTTCCCTGGAGGATGATGTGCTTGCGGCGATTGAAGACCTTAACAGGGAATACACCTACCCCTGTCCTTG
>JAWWAM010000509.1:0-2545 GCA_033721715.1 Marinobacter sp. | reverse complement strand
CCGACTCGCCCGGCATAGACCAGCTGGCCTCTGTCATAGGTGCCCAGCAATAGCGAACCGAAGCCTTGCCGCTTGCCTGATCCCGGTGTGAAGCCACCAACCACGAACTCATCCTGCTGAGTACACTTGGTTTTTATCCAGGTACTTTGCCGACCGTCTCGGTAACCTGCCTCGATCTGCTTGGAAACCATGCCTTCCAGGCCCAGTTCACAGACTTCTCTGAAAAATTCAGCACCTTGACCCTGAACGTGATCCGAGTAGCGAATCAAGGTTCCGCCCACTGAGCGGAGTAACTTTGAAAGTATGTTTTTTCGCTCGAGCAGGGGAGTTTTGAGCAGGCTGTGATCATTCAGGAAAAGCAGGTCGAATACCTGGTAGGCGATCTGTCCCCGCTGTATCTTCTTGCGGCCCAGATACTCCTGAAGTTTGCGAAAACTGGTGGAGCCGTCGGGTTGCGGAACCACTACCTCACCGTCGATGAGAGCATTTATTGCGGGGAGGCCCTTCAGGGCATCGCGAATCTCGGGAAATCGTCGGGTCCAGTCCTTGGCATTGCGAGTGAGCAGCGTGACCTTCCCATTGCTTAACCGGGCCAGCAACCGGTAGCCGTCAAACTTGAGCTCATGGAGCCACCGGTCGCCTTCAGGAGGTGCGTCCCTGAGGGTTGCCAGTTGAACGGCAGGTTGGCCAGGTAATTGTTCTGGCCGACTGTTCGTAATTCCCGCAGCGAATTCGGGCGTGGAGAACTTCGGAGAGGCCCCCTCTGCAATCTGATCCATGGTGCGACCGGTTTTCACGCTTTGATCAGAAGCTGAGTGTGCGGCGGAATCCGGCAACTGGTGATCATCAGAGCGCTTGATCAAGAGCCATTGCTTTGTGGATTTACCCCCTGTCTTTTTTTTGTCCCGAATGCGAACCAGTGTCCAGTGGCCGCTGAGCTTCTCCCCCTGAAGGTCGAAATCGAGGCGGTCGGCCCGGGGCGTCTCCCTCGGCTGCCACGAGCCCCGATCCCATAACATGACGGTTCCGCCGCCATATTCCTTCTGCGGAATGACGCCTTCAAAATCCCCGTAGTCAAGGGGATGATCCTCTACCTCGATTGCCAGCTTTTTTTCCCCTGGCTTCAAGCTTGGACCTTTCGGTACTGCCCAGCTACGGAAGACACCATCGTACTCGAGGCGCAGATCAAAATGGTCGTGGCTCGCGGCGTGTTTGTGCATGACATAGCGATACTCGCCAGTCCCTTTTACCTCGGCACCGGAGGGTTCTGCGGTACGTTTGAAGTTACGCTTGTTGCGGTAACTGGCCAGTTTGTCTGGCATAAGCGTTATCCGGGGTCCAGCACACCACAGGCTATGGCGTCGCCACTTCCACCTGCAGAGTCCTCTTCGTCTGAATAACTGTCCCGGTGGGCATGAAGCACCAACGCTCTGTTCTCAAAATCATTACTGGAGACCTGGGGTGCATAGACTGGTGTGATCGCCTTACCGTCAGGACTCACGTAAAGGTTAGGAAGGTCGCCTGTGTGCCCTTGCTCCCAGGGGCCGGCGTGATTGCCTTTGAAACCGGGGTCCCAGTGTTCCCCCGCCTCTTTTGCGGGTTCACGGGCAGGACTTGCGGTATCGGTGTCCTCCGTTCGACCAGACTCGCAGCTATCCCCTTCATGGATATGAAATCCGTGTAGCCCCGGTTCAAGTCCCTTCAGGGCTGGCTCAATGACCACGCCAGTTGCTCGCTGGCTTATGCGCACCGTTCCGATCACTTCTTGCTGATCCGCAGAGGTGGATTTCATCTCTACGGTCAACGCCTTCTGCCCGGTCTTTTCCGTCGGGCTATTCATTTCCGTACGTTCGCCGTAACCACTCACCATGGCCGGCGTGAACAGGATCACGGCAGGTAGCAGGCTTGTCCCCAGCCACGTTTTCAAAGGATTCACCAAGTACATAACCTTGTCCTCCATTCAGAAGAGCAGGGCGGGAAACCGCAGCCCGTCATTCAAACCGGACAACGCCGCAAGCAACGCGGCTGCCACCTCCTCCCAGAGGTTCCGGGTTATCAGAGTAGTTGTCTCCACCTTTATGGATCACCAGGGCCCGGCCATCGAAGTCGTCGAAAGACAGTCGAGGCGCCAGCTCCGCTTGATTGGCTTCGCCTTGCTCACTGACATAAAGTGCGGGAAGGTCTCCGAGGTGCCCGTCCGTTTCCAGAGGGCCTGCATGCTCTCCGGTTTCTTCCGGGTCATAGTGACCACCAGCCGCAGCTGCCGCAGTCGGTTTCCCATCTTTTTCGGCCGGCTCACAATCCGGGTTCTGATGAAGGTGAAATCCGTGCAGTCCGGGCTCCAGGCCCTCAAGGTCGGGTATCAGCAGTACGCCGTACTGGTGTTCTTTCACCGTAATGGACCCGATGGATTGTCCCACCCCTTCGGTACTGACCTGATGCATGTCGACTTCTATCGACTCATCGGCATGGCCTATGTGCGGAACTGTTGCGAGAGCAAGGGAGGCGGTAAACAGGCTTGCTTTGTGACGAAGGGTTCTCATTT
>JAWWAM010000508.1:0-2551 GCA_033721715.1 Marinobacter sp. | reverse complement strand
CCAGCGCGCTCTGGGAGGAAGCTTCCAGGCCCACCGTTTGGGCAAGGTCACGGATAAACGGCGCCACGGTTAAAGCGGCAAAAAAGCCGTAAACCACGGTGGGAATGCCCGCCAGCATCTCCAGCACCGGCTTCACCGTTGCGCGCATGCGCTTGCTGGCGTACTCGGAGAGGTAGATGGCAGACAGCAACCCGACAGGTACCGCCACCAGCAAGGCAATGGCAGAAATCAGCAGGGTACCGGTAAACAGCGGAATAACCCCAAAGGCCCCGTCTGAGCCCACCTGATCAGCACGCAATGCGGTCTGTGGGCTCCAGCTGGTACTGAACAGGAACTCGGTGATTGGCACGCGGCCAAAGAAACGTACCGTCTCCAGAATGACGGAAAACACGATACCCGCGGTAGTCAGCACCGCCAATGCCGCGCATACGAAGAAGATGCGGCGAAGCGTTGTCTCTACGTTCAATCTGGCATTGATGTGGGGTGAAACACGGGTCCACGCAAAGCCGGCTCCAGCCAGGGCGACAAGCAGAACCAGAGCCGCTTTGAAATTCTCACTCTGGCTTTCCATGGTTTCCAGTACCGATGCAGCCCCTGCAATATGCTCCGGCACAAATTCAGGGTTGAGCTTGCCGGCAGCGACGTTGCTGATCTGGGAAAGAATCAGGCTGGCCTGACCCGGGGATTCCGGCCACGTATCCTGCGGCAAAGTGGCAATCACAATGCCCTGAATAACCTTGCCTTCAAAACCGACCCAGGCAGCGAGCACAATCAATGCGGGAATGGCACACCAGAGGGCTGCGCGCGCCGCGTAGTAGAAAGGAAGAGCCTTCAGATTCCGGATGCCCCCGAGAGGCGCTGCTACCGCCCGGGATCGCATATAGGCGAGGCCATAGGCGACCGCGGCGAGAACCAGAACCAGGGGCAGAAGATTGGCCGTCTGCATAACAGTCTCTGTGTTAATGGCTTTAAGTGCGCTGGACGTTTATTTTGCCAGTTTGTCGCACGAAAATGTTCATACTGATGTAACAAAGGAACGCGAGCTGCAAGCCCGCGTTCCTTTTGTCTTCCCTGACAATGTTCCGGGAGCCTTACAGCTCGTTGCCGGTCATCGGCTCCAGATCCTTTACTCGCTTGGCGGTTGCCATGCGCTGGTCACGCGGAAGCGGGATCAGGCCCACATCAACCAGGTAGCCGTTGTCACCCCATGTGCTTTCGCTGGTGAATTCGGCTACGTATTCCTGAATGCCAGGAACGACACCTACGTGCGCCTTTTTGATGTAGAACCACAGTGAACGCGCAACCGGGTACTCCTCACTGGAAATGGCTTCGGGAGTCGGCTCAACCCCATTAATGGTCGCTGCCTGGATCTGCCCGGTGTTCTCCATCAGGAAGCTGTAGCCGAAGATACCCAGAGTTTGCGGATCCTGGGACAGACGCTGAACGATCAGGTTGTCGTTCTCGCCGGCTTCAATGAACGGGCCGTCTTCACGCATGGCATGACAAACGGATTTCATTTCGCTCTTGTCCATGTTCTTGATGAAATCATACTGCTTACAGCCACCCTGCATGGCGATTTCAACGAAGGCGTCGCGGGTACCGGACGTCGGGGGCGGCCCCATTACGCTGATTTCAAAGTCTGGCAGGCTGGAGTCGATATCGCTCCAGTTCATGTAGGGGTTGGCAACCAGCTCGTCCCCACCGTCCGGGTTCGGCACTTCCTTGGCCAGCGCCAGGAATACCTGCTCCAGAGTCAGGTCCAGCTTTTCCGCGTCCTTGGAGTTGGCGATAACGATACCATCGGCACCAATGCGCACTTCCGTGATTTCCTTGACACCGTTGGTCTGGCAGTTTTCAAATTCGCCCGGCTTCATACGGCGGGAAGCGTTGGTGATGTCCGGGTGCTGCGTGCCAACACCTTCACAGAACAGCTTCAGGCCGCCGCCGGAACCGGTAGACTCAAGCTTCGGAGTCGGGAAGTCGGTGTTACGACCAAAACGCTCGGCAACCACAGTGGCGAACGGGTAAACAGTGGAGGAACCGACAATATTGATGGTGTCGCGTGCCATGGCCGGGGCAGAGACAGCCGCAATGCTGCCTGCCAGTGCCACAGTTGTAAGGGCTGTTTTAAGTTTGATCACGTTGAGTCTCCATTTGTCACTTTGACTTATTTACGGGTTGCTTCACCGATGAGTGAACAATAAAGGCCGTCTGTGACAACTTTGTTACAGCCACTGAAATATGGCACAACGCGTTCAATTTTTCTTGCAGACGCCGTGCAGGCCGCTAACATGCGGGGTACTAAAACAATTCCAGACCAGAAAGGTTCATTCATGACAGCGCTCGATGACGATAGACCCACCCCCCGGGGTGAACTGATCATTCAGATAATCCCCCTGCCCTCCGATACCAACCCCAATGGTGATGTGTTCGCCGGCTGGCTGGTCAAACAGATGGACATTGCCGCAGCTACCATGGCCGGGCGTATTTCCCAGGGCCGTAACGCAACGGTAGCCATGGACAGGATGGAGTTCCTTTCGCCATTGCGAGT
>JAWWAM010000507.1:0-2554 GCA_033721715.1 Marinobacter sp. | reverse complement strand
CTGGCCTGGCGTTATGACTCCGGCTCGCGACGCCTGCGCCGGTCGCCGAACCTGGCTTATGAAACCGATCTGCCCAACTCGTCCTCACTAAGGTCCGTTGACCAGAAAGACATGTATAACGGCGCTCCGAACCAGTACGACTGGGAGCTCAAAGGCAAGCGCGAAATCTTTGTGCCCTATAACGCCTACAAACTTCATGATGAAAACATCAAGCCTGACGATGTCATTCGTCCGCAGCACATCAATCAGGAACTGACCCGCTACGAGCTTCACCGGGTATGGGTTGTTGAAGCAAAGCTGCGGACAGGTATCAGCCATATCTATTCCCGCCGGGTATTCTATGTGGATGAGGATAGCTGGCAGATTCTCGCCAGCGAAGAATACGACAGTAAGGGTGAACTCTGGCGCGTATCTGAGGCCCACAACATCAATTACTACAGTGAGCCGGTGTTCTGGACTACCATGGAAATGACGTACGATCTCAAGGCGAAGCGTTACTACATTGATGGTCTGGACAATGGGTTCCCGGCCTATGATTTCAAGCCCGGTTTCCGCGGCAACCAGTTCTCGGCTTCGGCGGCTCGCAGGGCCGCTCGCCGCTGATGACCATGATGGCCGGGGTTCTCGGATCCCCGGCCACAGTCCGGGCCATACAACGATACTGGAGATACAGGTATGTCGGTACCGGAGCAACTGGAAGCAGTAGATACCCTGGTGGAGCATCTCAAGACCGCTCTTGCTGAAAAAAACTGGGAAGAACTGTCACGCCTGAACGAATTGGTGAAGCCAACCATTGAACCGGTGATGGCAGCCCTCGAGGCCGGCGAACTGAGCCCGGAGCCGGTACGGCAACGGTTGGCAACTCTCCAGACCTATTGTGACCGTGCCAATATTTCGGCAAATGAGGCTAAAGCCGAAGCCCAGAAGGCGCTCAAGGAAATTAATCAGAACCGAAGCGCGGCGAAAGCCTATCAGAACGTCTCTTCAAATCCCCCTAAATAGCGTCATAAAATTGACTCAGGCGCTCTTACAGTCTTAAATACCGCTCACAAATCCCCGCAAGAGATTCGTTTGAATGTCGAAGAACAACAAGGTGCTGGTGCTCAGCGAGGACGACGAAAGAAAGCGTGATATTGCCACCATACTTGAGTTTGTTGGTGAGGAAGAGGTCGTGGTCGGCGACGAAGCTCGCTCGCTGCTTTCCAGTGGTGATCCTGAAGCGCTGGACGAAATTTCTGCTGTGGTACTCAACGGTGAGGACCCAGGGGTGTGCAAGACGGTGACGTCGGTGTGTGAGGCGACTGTGGGCGTGCCTGTACTGGTGATCGGATACCCTGACCTGAAACCGCTGTCCGAGGACCACGCCGGCCGGGTGATTGCCCGCATGGAATGGCCCCTGAACTACACCAAGTTTGTGGACTCCCTCTATCGCGCCCAGATCTATCGTGACCAGTTTGCGCGGTCCCGGGAGCGTGGCAAACAGCGGGGGTTACAGCTTTTCCGCAGCCTGGTTGGTACCAGCCGCAAAGTCCAGGCTGTGCGTCAGCTGATGGAACAGGTAGCAGACAAGGATGTGAGTGTGCTGATAACCGGCGAATCCGGTACCGGCAAAGAAGTGGTGGCTCGCAATCTGCATTACCACTCCGCCCGCCGGGACAAGCCCTTTGTCCCCGTCAACTGCGGTGCCATTCCTGCTGAACTGCTCGAAAGCGAGCTGTTCGGTCATGAAAAAGGTGCCTTTACGGGAGCCATCACCGCCCGCGTTGGTCGATTTGAGCTGGCCGAGGGCGGCACCCTGTTCCTTGATGAAATCGGCGACATGCCGCTGAACATGCAGGTCAAGATACTGCGGGTATTGCAGGAGCGCACTTACGAGCGGGTAGGCAGTAACCGCACCCAGTCCGCCGACGTACGGGTAATTGCGGCCACCCACAAGGTGCTTGAGGATATGATCGAGAGCGGCGATTTCCGCGAAGATCTCTACTATCGCCTGAATGTGTTCCCCATTGAGATGCCGGCCCTGCGGGAGCGGGTTGAAGACATACCGCTGCTGATCAATGAGCTGATTTCCCGTATGGAGAAAGAAAAGCGCGGCTCGTTACGGATGAACTCGGCAGCAATCATGAGCCTATGTCGCCATGACTGGCCGGGCAATGTCCGGGAGTTGGCAAACCTGGTGGAGCGGCTGGCAATTATGCATCCGTACGGGGTGATCGGTGTCCAGGAGCTTCCAAAGAAGTTCCGCTATATTGACGATTACGACGAGAATCGGCCGGTCGAAGATTCCGGTATGCCTTCCAGTATTCCGGGCCTTGTAGGGTTGGATGCACCAGCCTTGTTGCCCGTCAACGGCATTGATCTGAAGGACTACCTTTCCAACCTCGAGAAGCAGCTGATTCAGCAGGCACTGGATGAGGCCGGGGGCGTGGTGGCCCGGGCGGCGGAGAAACTGCGGATTAGGCGGACGACCCTGGTGGAAAAGGTCAGGAAGTACGGCCTTCGGGACGAGGAGTCTGAGGAGAATTAAGTAGCCCCCGTAGCGTATTAAACGGCG
>JAWWAM010000506.1:0-2573 GCA_033721715.1 Marinobacter sp. | reverse complement strand
GGCCTCAAGGAAAAGCCCAGAACATGAACACTCGCATTGAACACGACCTCCTCGGGGATCTCAGTGTGCCGGTGGATGCCTGGTATGGCATTCAGACCCAGCGTGCCCTGGATAATTTCTCCATCACCGGTGTGCCCATCAGCCACTTCCCCGACTTCGTCCGGGCCCTGGTGATGGTGAAAAAGGCGGCGGCAATGGCGAACCGTGATCTGGGGAATCTCGCGCCCCATAAAGCCACGGCAATCATGGCGGCTTGCGATGATATCATCGCAGGCCATTTGCACGACCAGTTCGTGGTGGACCTTATTCAGGGCGGAGCCGGTACCTCCACCAACATGAACGCAAACGAGGTGATTGCGAACCTGGCACTGGAAAAACTGGGCCACGGCAAGGGTGAATACCACCACCTGCATCCGAACGATGACGTTAATCGCTCCCAGTCCACGAACGACGCTTACCCCACTGCGGTTTGCCTGGCGGTTCAGTTTGCGGCAGAGCCGCTGGAGCGAGTCATCGTCCATCTCAAGGAGAGCCTCGAACAGAAAGGCCGGCAATTCGCGGATGTGGTCAAGATGGGGCGTACCCAGTTGCAGGACGCCGTACCCATGACCCTGGGACAGGAGTTCGAGGCCTTCGCCGTTAACCTCGGTGAAGATATCGATCGCCTGCACGAAGCCAGCCGTCTGCTCTGTGAAGTGAACCTTGGCGGAACCGCTATTGGTACGGGAATCAATACCCACGCACGTTATCAGGCGCTGGCTGTCCGCTATCTTGCCGAGATTTCCGGAAAACCCCTTGTCTCGGCGAGCAACCTGGTGGAAGCATCGTCCGACATGGGAGCCTTTGTTCTGTTCTCTGGCATCCTGAAGCGTTTCGCGGTGAAGCTGGGCAAGATGTGCAACGATCTTCGCCTGCTGTCCTCAGGGCCTCGAACGGGCCTGGGAGAAATTTTGCTGCCGCCCATGCAACCGGGCTCGTCCATCATGCCGGGCAAGGTCAATCCGGTTATCCCGGAGGCTGTAAATCAGACGGCCTATCAGGTTATCGCCAGCGACCTTGCTGTAACGCTCGCCGCCGAAGCCGGGCAGCTTCAGCTCAATGCCATGGAGCCCCTCATTGTCTACAACCTGCTCAACTCCATGAAAATGCTCGGCTCTGCCTGCACCATGCTCGACTCAAGGTGCATTCAGGGTATTCGGGCCAACACCGAGCAATGCGCACGGCACCTGGACAACAGCATTGGCATCATAACCGCGCTCGTTCCCAGGCTCGGATACTCCAACGCCACACGAATCGCCTCAAAGGCACTGAATTCCGGCTCCACGGTACGGGAGCTGGTGCTTGAGGAGGGGCTATTGGATGCCGATGACCTGGACCGTCTGCTCAGCCCGCAAGGCATGCTCGCACCGGCCGGAGACGAGAGGTGAAAGGTCGCGTACTGCTGCTGTATACCGGAGGGACCATTGGCATGGTCTCCTCGGACGGTGGCTATGTGCCAGGTGAGGATTTTAGTGCGCGACTGGCCCACCACCTCGGTGAGCGCCGTAGCGAGCTGCCGGAGTTTGACGTGATCGAGCTGGACCAGCTCATCGACAGCGCCAATCTGACCCCGACAAACTGGACGACCATGGCCACGGTGCTCGTCGAAAACTGGGACCGGTACGATGGCTTTGTGGTACTCCATGGCACCGACACGATGGCCTACACAGCCTCGGCTCTGTCCTACATGTTCAAGGGCTGCGACAAACCGATAATTCTGACCGGGTCGCAGATCCCACTTGAGCGTTCGCGTACGGATGCTCTGGACAATCTCATCACCTCGCTGATCCTGGCGCCCTCGTGGGAAATTGCGGAAGTATGCCTGTACTTCCGCGGCAAGCTGCTCAGGGGCAATCGGGCGCGGAAACTGAAAACCAGTAAACTGGATGCATTTGATTCCCCCAACGCGCCCCTGCTTGGCCGGGGCGGCATCGACCTGCAACTACGCCACGACCTGCTGCTTCCGCCCGGCACGCCTGATTT
The DNA here is from genome assembly GCA_033721715.1 of Marinobacter sp. Taxonomy (GTDB): domain Bacteria; phylum Pseudomonadota; class Gammaproteobacteria; order Pseudomonadales; family Oleiphilaceae; genus Marinobacter. Next base: position 551 of record JAWWAM010000506.1, on the reverse strand, counting down.
TCAGGTGCCGGCGTTTGATCCCGGGGCCGTGGCAGTCCTCACGCTGTACCCGGGCATGTCAGCCTCGCTTGTTGAAGCCGCCCTGGCGCTACCAGAGTTGAGGGGGCTGATCATCCACACATTTGGTGCAGGCAATGCTCCGGACGCTGACGCCGCCCTGCTTCGGGTTCTGGCACATGGAATAGAACGGGGCATTCCGGTGCTGAACATCAGTCAGTGCCTGCAGGGCCGCGTCGCTCAGAAGGCCTACGCCTCCGGCGCTGCGCTGGACAGAATCGGCGTTATCCCGGGCGCTGACCTGACACCGGAGGCCGCCTTTGCCAAACTCCATTTTCTGCTGGCCACAGGTCACAGCGGTAAATCGCTCCGGGAGCAACTGCAGCAACCTCTGAACGGTGATTCCAGCGCAATGTCGCGGGGAGCCAGTTACTGACTTTGTGCCCCTAAAGTCGGCTGGCAACACCTGCTCCGCCACCCTATTATTGATTGTCACAGACAACAATAACCTCGAGCGGTAGCACTATGGTTGATCCCATCAAGGTTTACCCGGC
>JAWWAM010000505.1:0-2580 GCA_033721715.1 Marinobacter sp. | reverse complement strand
CAGTTCGGCGGCGGGAATGGGGCGGCTGATCAGGTAGCCCTGGATCAGATCACAGCGGTGATTTTTCAGGAAGTTAAGCTGTTCCCGGGTCTCCACGCCTTCGGCTACCACCTGAATGCCCAGGTTATGGGCCAGGTTGATAACCGCGCGGGTAATCACAGCATCGTCGTGGCGTTCGGTGACATCCGTAATGAAGGAGCGGTCGATTTTCAGCAGGTCGACCGGAAAATCCCGCAGATAACCCAGCGAAGAATAACCCACGCCAAAATCGTCAATGGCCAGGTGCACACCCAGCGTGTGGAGCTTGGAGAGCTGGTTGAGGTTATGTTCGATGTTCTGGATGAAGATCTCTTCAGTCAGTTCCACTTCCAGGCGATCCGCGGGTACCCCATGGGATTCCAGGGTCTCCTGGATATGATCGACAATGCTCTCGTCATCCAGTTCGCGGCCTGACAGGTTCACGGCAATACGCAGGCCGGCGTAGGGGCTGTTCTGCCAGTTCGCCAGTTGCCTGCAGGCGGCCTTGACCACCCAACGGCCGATATCAGTAATGCGCCCGCTTTCCTCCGCCAGAGGAATGAAGTCGATCGGTGGTAGCAGGCCTCTGCGGGGATGCTGCCAGCGGATGAGAGCTTCCACGCTGTTGATCGAGGAATCATTGAGGTCCAGTTGGGGCTGGAAGTAAAGCACGAATTCGTCATTGGCCAGGGCCTGATCCAGGTCTTTGTCCAGCTCCAGGCGCATGACTTCCCGGTCCTGCATGCCTTCGGTGTAGAACTGATAGGTGTTTCGCCCCTGTTCCTTGGCCCGGTACAGCGCCACATCTGCATTTCGCATCAGGGTGTCGGCGTCCAGACCGCTCTGGGGATAGACCGCCACTCCCATGGTAGCGGTAACGCCGTGTTTTTCGCCCTGCACATGATAAGGCTCTTCAAAACAGTGCTTGATCTGCCCCAACAGATTGATGACGTCGTCTATCTCTTCCACATGCTGCTGGCAGATCATGAATTCGTCGCCGCCGGAATACGCCACCATGATTCTTTCGTCGGTGAGTGCGTTCAGGCGTTCGGCCACCTTGATCAGCAATTCATCCCCGAACTGGTGACCGAGGGAATCGTTGAGCATCTGGAAGCGGTCCAGGTCGATCATTACCAGGGCCACCTGACGCATCTGCCGGTCCGCGATGCTCAGCGTGTGAACCAGGTCTTCCATGAAGAAGCGGCGGTTGGCCAGCCCGGTCAGGGTGTCAGTGGTCTCAAGCCGCGCCAGGTCCTGTTGCACTGCCTGGCGCTGACTGATTTCCGCATCCAGCTCCCGCCGGGTTTTAAGCAATGCCCGGTTGCGTTTGAGAATCTGCTGAACCAGCAGAGTGGTGAGGCTCGTCAACACCCCCATGCACAGCATGATCACGAAGGTAACGAACGGCCAGTTACTGCGATGATCTTTTACCCAGGACTCGGAAGGGGTAACCGTCAACGTCCAGTCCATCGTCGGCAATTCGACGCTGGCGGTACTGGAGAAGGAGGGGTCCGGGTCGATCGACTGGCCAAGGACGTACGTAGGGCTGCCGTCGTCCAGGATATCAATGCGGAAGGACTCCAGTGGGCGTCCGGACAGCAGTTGCCTGGCCAGGGTTTCCATCTTGAAGACGCCTGCGATAAACCCCTTGTTGGCCTCCCCGGAAAGGACCGGCGCATAGATGACCAGCCCGCTGCCACCCTGCTTCAGGTCGATAACGCCGGAAACATCAATATTGCCCGTTGACCGGGCTGTTTCCAGGGCTTGGCGGCGCTCCTGGGAGAACGCTACGTTGTAGCCGATAACAGCTTCATTACCCTCAGATGGTTCCAGCCAGCGGATAACAAAGTCTTCGTCAATCCACTCCAGTGCCTGATAGACACCAAAATCAGCCAGATAATTCTGGGCGTCCCGTTCCCAGATCCCACGGGTCATGTCCGGATTGGTTTCCCGCCGCTTTGCCATCCGGCGAAGGGCATCCACATGTACCAGAAATTCCCGTTCAAGCCGAGTGGCCATGGAGCGCGCTTCGTTGTCCAGGTTGGACTGGATCTGGGAGTTATCCTGCTTTTCCATGCCGTATTGCAAAACCAGAGCAATTCCCAGGAATACCAGGAAAATCAGTGCTGGAAATGCCGGGTTCAGCAATCCCCTGACAAACTGGGTTAGCGCCGAGGCAGGTCTGTCCACAAAGTGCTCCGTTTGCTTCATTCACTGAACAACATATCGGCCGGGTTCACCCTATTATGAGGAATAAACGCGATGATCTGTTACTATTTGGTGGATCCTTGCCTGCAGCGATATCCCGAAAGCACCATCGGGGAGGGGGCGTATGATCTGAGGTTGCTCCCCTGGCGTGGGATTTGCCAGGTCGATCGTTCTCGGGGTAATCGCTTTTTTCTCGGTATCAAGAAGGACTTCGACCCGCGGCTTGAGTTTTTTGCCAGGATGTACCGCAACAATCAATGCCACTTCTCCAGTGGTCAGTTCTACCAGAGTTCCTGGCGGGTAAATACCCACCATGCGGATAAACGCTTCCACCATGTCGGCATCAAACTGTCT
>JAWWAM010000504.1:0-2589 GCA_033721715.1 Marinobacter sp. | reverse complement strand
CTCGCCTCGGTAATCCAGCCATTGTAGGTCGACAGAAAGTTACTGACCTTGGCAACGATTCCCACCCGGTCCGGGCAGGAAATCACAAGACGATAGGTATGCTCCATGGAAGCCTTTCCTTAATCTGATCCGGGAAAGTGGGTGTGCAGGTTCACACCCTTAAAAATGACCGGCTATGATAGCCTATCTGAGCATCAGAAACGAGGCGCACTGACATGGACAGACACCCCCTACAGGTACGTATCAGAAATGCCGTGCCGGGCCGTTCACTGGCCGCAAAAATGATCATTACCCTTGCGTTGCTTTTGCCCCTGCAACCGGTTGGAGCCGACGCCATTCTCGAGGGCGAAAGGCACCATCCGGTCAAAGCAAAGAACGGGATGGTCGCTACCAGCCACACACTGGCGACTGAAGTTGCTCTGGACGTTCTCAAAAATGGCGGCAATGCGATAGACGCGGCTGTCACGGCCGGCTTTGCCCTGGCGGTCACCCAGCCTCGCTCCGGTAATATTGGCGGGGGCGGTTTCATGCTCTATGCGCCGGGAAACGGTGATGCCGTTGAAGCCATCGACTACCGGGAGAAGGCACCAGCCGCGGCTACGGAAACGATGTTCCAGAATGAAGACGGCGAGGCGGTACCAGACCGCAGCCGGTTCACCCACAAGGCAGCCGGGGTGCCCGGCACCGTCGCCGGTCTTGCCATGGCACTGGAACGGCATGGCACGCTTTCCCTGAAACAGGCTTTGGCACCAGCAATAAAGCTGGCAGGGGAAGGCTTTATAGTACCCGACCGCTTTACAGAAGGCCTGGAGCAGGCCCGTGAGCGGCTGCAGCGATGGCCTGCCACCCTTGAAACTTTCTACAAAGAGGATGGTGAGGCCTGGCAGCCGGGCGAACGCTTCCGGCAACCTGAACTGGCAGAGACCCTCCAGCGCATTGCCGACCAGGGTATCGAGGATTTCTATGAGGGCAAGACTGCCCAACTCATCGTGGAGGAAATGAACCGCCACGACGGCCTGATCACACTGGACGACCTGAAAAATTATCAGCCCCGGGTTCGCCAGCCCGTTCATGGCAGCTATTGGGGTCACGACATCTATTCCATGTCGCCGCCCTCCTCCGGCGGCACCCACATTGTGCAGATCCTTAATATCCTTGAGGGGTACCCACTCGCAGACTTTGGCCACAATTCCGCCGCCAGCATTCACCATATGGCTGAAGCCATGAAACTTGCGTATGCCGACCGTGCCGAGTTTCTGGGAGATACGGATTTCGTGGAAGTTCCTCTGGAAGGGCTAACCAGCAAAGCGTATGGCGAGTCTTTGCGAAAAACCATCGACCCGGACAAAGCCCGCCCCTCCTCCGATATCGGTGCCGGCAACCCGGGCGACTATGAAAGCCCGGAAACCACCCACTTTTCCATTGTCGACCGGTGGGGCAATGCGGTTTCCAACACCTACACCATTAACTTCAGCTATGGTTCGGGCATTACAGTGGCCGGTGCAGGCTTCCTGCTGAATAATGAAATGGACGATTTCAGCGCCAAGCCCGGTGAACCGAACGCCTATGGGCTGATCGGTGGCGAAGCCAACAAGGTGGAACCGGACAAACGCATGCTGAGTTCCATGTCCCCGACTATTGTCAGGCGTGATGGCAAGAATTACCTGGTGACAGGCAGCCCCGGTGGCTCGCGGATCATCACCACCACCTTGCAGGTTGTACTCAACGTAATTGACCATAATATGAACATACAGTCTGCGGTCAGTGCGCCGAGGATTCACCATCAGTGGCTGCCGGATGAGATACGCATTGAGCAGGGGATCAGCCCCGACACCGTGCGACTGCTGGAAGACAAAGGCCACAAGGTGGTAACGGATAGCGCAATGGGCGCTATCCAGAGCATACTGATCGACAGAGACGGAACCCTGTACGGCGGTGCGGACCCGCGCCGCAGCACATCGTCAGCCATGGGTTACTGACCCGGGAGGTATTATGTATCTATCAGTGCAATTGAGTTGCTATCCGCTCGCCGACGACTACAAGCCACCCATTCGGGCACTTATCGAGCGGCTGGAGAAAAGCGGCCTGGAGGTTCACCCCGGGCGTATGAGCACGGAAATGTTCGGGGAGTACGATGAGGTGATGCGGGTGCTCTCGGATACCATGAAATGGTCGTTCGAGGAGTACGGAAAAGCCGTATTTGTGGCCAAGATCATGGAAGGTGACCGCAGGCCGCGATAATTATAACTTCCGCAGAAAAGGCCGTGGGTGATGTCCGCCCTACCCGCGGCCAATAAACAGCGCGCCTACCAGGACAAGCCCCAGAAATGCCACAACCATATTGACCGCAAGCCCCCAACGGAACCCGTACCCGGCGGGAAATTCGGCCGGGCTCAGAGTGCGTAACAGGGCACGGAACTGGCGTGAGGACCACACCGCAGCAAATGCCCCAAGCAGTATAAACAGGATACCAATCCAGAACCCCAGCATGGCATTCATCACGCCCACGCTATCCGGCGCCAGCACATGCAGAAGCAGGCCCGCACGTTCAATCAGGAAGCCGAATGCAATGAACGACAGGCTGGTGCG
>JAWWAM010000503.1:0-2595 GCA_033721715.1 Marinobacter sp. | reverse complement strand
TCAGGAGCAACTACGGAGAATAAATGAAGCGCAATAGTAGCCCCTGATGAACATCGTTGACATTCATCAAAGGTTACCCTGCGTATAGGAGTGTAACGGCAGGACCTCGGAGGACCTTAGCCCGTGGCAGTACTTATGCCGAAACTGCCAGACGGGCCCGCGGGTGATAGCGGGCGTTCACCCACAGGGAGAATGCGATGACGCTACCCCCAAGGGCGAGACGCAACAGATCGGCATCCCGGTTCCAGATCAGCAGGTTGACCAGCAGGCCCGCCGGCACCAGTGCATTGTTCATGATGGCCAGTGTGCCGGCATCCACAACACAAGCGCCGCGGTTCCAGAGGAAAAGCCCCGCACCGGATGCCGCCAGCCCCAGCCAGGCAAGAACGCCCCATTGTAGGGAGGTGGTTGGCAGGCGGCTGGCGTCCCCGAATATCAGGAAAGATGGCAGGGCAATGATCAGCGCGCCGAAGAAGAAATAGCCGAAGGTCCGGTACGCCGGCACAGTGGTCGGAAACCGCATCATGGTGTGCTTGTACCCGACCTGGCCAGCCGCAAAGGTGAAATTGGCCACCTGAAGCAGCAGAAAACCAGTGATAAAGCCCTGGCTGAGGCCGTCATAGCGGATAATTCCCGCGCCAAGGGTGGCGATTGCCGCAGCTACCAGGGCCACAGGAGAGAATCGGCGGTAAAGCGCATCGTCAATCAGGGTGACATACAAAGGCGTGAAGATAGTGAACAGCAGAACTTCCGGTACGGTCAGGTAACTGAACGAGCGGTACAGACATAAATAGGTGATGCCGAACTGCAGCATACCTGTCACCAGCACACCCAGCTTCAAACCGCCAGGCACTCCGCGCCAACGGGTAAACGGCAGAAACACCAGGGCACCGAGCACAACCCGGGTCAGTACGGCGAAGTCGCTGTCCACTTGCCCGGCCAGGAATTCGCCGATCAGGCTGAATGAAAATGCCCACAGAACTGTTACAAAGACCAGAAGACCCATGCTACCCGCACCCATAATCCGTGAAGGCGGCACTTTACCCGTTAGCAGGCAGCCTTGTACACAGGCGCCACGGAAACACCCTATGCCATCCCGGGCGGGGAATAGGGTACCATCCCGCCTTTCATACTCTTTCCGTTTCACCTGAAGCCAGGCACGCGATTCCATGGATGAAGTCCATCAGCCGTTACCCGAAGCCCGCCAGCCACTGGTCAGCCGCACGCTGACCGAGTGGCGCACGCTGGCGATTCTCGGTGGCCCGATTCTGATCGCCCAGGTAGCCCAGATGGCCAACGGTGTTATCGATACCGTTATGGCCGGCCACGCCAGCGCCGAAGATCTGGCCGCCGTGGGCATCGGCAGTAGCCTGTGGATGCCGGTTTTTCTATTTTTTATGGGGCTGTTGGGGGCTCTGCAACCGATTATTTCCGGCTACAACGGCGCCCGCACCACTGAAAAGATCATGCCCGCCACCTGGCAGGGGCTGTATATAGCGGCCGGTGGCTCGGTGATCATGATCCTGCTGCTGACGAATGTGCATCCGGTACTCAGCGCCCTGAACCTGGAAGCCAACACCGCACGTATCAGCCAGGGCTACCTGGATGCCTTTGCCTGGGGCATTCCCGCCATGTTGCTGATGATGGCGCTAAGGGGGTTAACGGACGGCCTCGGACATACCCGTGTGATCATGGCATTCTCGGTGCTGGGCACCCTGATCAATCTCCCCCTCAACTACATCCTCATCTATGGCAAGCTGGGGATGCCGGCCATGGGGGGTATTGGCTGTGGATGGGCCACTTCGATTTCCAATGGCGTGGCGGCCACAGCCCTGCTGATCTACCTGAACCGCAGCGCTGTCTATCGCCGGTTTCACCTGCTTGCGGACTGGGCCAAACCAGATGCGGCGGGTATTCGCTATATTCTGCGCCTGGGTATCCCCATCGGCTTTACCATTTTTGTGGAAGCCAGCATGTTCTCGGTGATTGCACTGTTCCTGGCACCGCTGGGCCCCGTGATCGTCGCAGGGCATCAGATTGCCCTGAACGTGGTATCACTGCTGTTCATGCTGCCGCTGAGTATCGGTATGGCGCTGACCCTACGGGTCAGTTTTCTTGTCGGCGCCAGGGCTCCGGACACCGCCAGACTCATTGCCCGCAGTTCGCTGATCCTGGCGTCGGCTGTGGCGCTGGTGTTTGCTGTGCTGCTGTTTGTGTTTGCCGAGGGAATTGCGGCGCTGTACACCAGTGATGCAGATGTCCAGGCCGTCACCGTGACGCTGCTGGTGTACGCCGCTTTCTTCCAGATCGCCGATGTCATCCAGGTTACCTGCATCAGTGCCCTGCGGGGTTACAAGGACACCAGCATCCCCATGTTCATCATGCTGTTTTCGTTCTGGATCGTAGGTTTGCCCCTGGGCTGGGTGCTGACGTTTACCGACTGGCTGATACCGGCTATGGGTGCCGCCGGTTTCTGGGTAGGGCTGACCAGTGGTCTGGCGTCGGCCAGTATTCTGCTGGGGTTACGGTTGTTCCTGTTTGCACCGGAAGCAGTGAAATAAAACCATCAGGCGCTTTCTGTCGCGGCCCCCTGAG
>JAWWAM010000502.1:0-2595 GCA_033721715.1 Marinobacter sp. | reverse complement strand
GTAATACTGGTGGCACTGCCGGCACTATACGCGATTCTTGAGGATCTTGGCTGGGCGAGAAACGTGGAATCCTGAAATGAGGAGACCAGGATCAATGTCCCGGCCGCTGATTCAAGAGCCGACCAGGTCCATCCCCGGCTTGCCATACCAGTACCCGTTGCAGGGGGGTGCCTCCACCAGCTGCAGCGGATCGGTTGCCGGTGTCTCGCCGCGGCGTACCTGATCAAAACGCTGCACCACCTCATCCATACCCTGGTGTTCCGGGCTCAGGCGCACGGTAGAAACGCCCATGCGTTCCATATCCGGCAGCTCATGCATCAGGTCGTAACGCGAACCGGACAGAGTCGAGATACCGTTCAGGCGAAACAGTTCCTGCGACTCCCGGGAACGCAGTTCCATACCATCCGGATGCTCAATACAGCGGAACTCGCAATTATCCTTGGGCAAATTGTAATGGCGTGCTGTGAAACAGCGGGAGGACCAGGCCAGGGGAAGAAAGCCCCAAGCGAACACTTCGGCCGGCAACTCCAGACATTCTTCTTTCAGCCCCCGGATCAACTGATTGAGTGTATCCTTGCCCAGTTCCACTGGCAGGTTCCAGCCCTTCAGCCCCTGCCTGGCCAGTATCTTAAGCGTGGCCACATTGTAGATATTCATCGACGGGCCGGTGATAAACGGAATCCCGTTCTGAATGGCAACCTGCAGGGCACTCTGATCGTTAGCTTCCACCACAAACTCATTCTGATCACAGATCCGGCGCAGGCGGCGCAAGTCAGCTTCGGATTCAATCAGTGTCTGGGTGGAAAGCACCACGTCTTTACCACAGGCCTTTAGATCACGAGCCAGATCGAACCAGTCGTCAGGCTTCAGCTCACGCCTGCGGGAACAAACGGCTTCGCCCAGATAGATGGTATCTACGGGCCACTCTGCCGCCTTGCCATAGAAATCAAATACGCTTTGCTTGGACCAGAACCACAGAATCGGCCCCAGGGATAACTTCATCATAATTGGCAGAACCTTATTTCCACTTTCGATGGTAGGCGCCCAGGGTAGTCAGGCCACCTTCAGACAAGCCCGAAAGGGTGTTTCTCCAGGCCGGATCAACCTTATAGTCCTCCGGCCGGGCGTTCAGGTTATCCAGGGCATGGCGCCAGGTGCGGGCTACATCGGCAATGTAGGCGGGGCTGCGCTGCCGGCCTTCAATTTTTACCGCGCTGATACCCAGTTCCTTCAGTTTGGGTAACATATCCAGAGTGCTCAGGCTCACCGGTTCTTCGATGGCGTGATAGACACTGCCTTCAACCTCAAAGCGGCCTTTACACAAGGTCGGGTAACCGGCGGACTCGCCCGGACCATAGCGGTCAATCAGGACATCATTCAGGCGCGACTCCAGGCCCTGTGGCGTTTCCTGCCAACGCACAGCTTTGGCCGGGGAACAGGCGCCGCGGGTATTCGGGGATTCGTCCGTAAGATAGGAAGAAAGATAACAGCGGCCTTCCGCCATGATGCACAAACTGCCGAAAGCGAAAACTTCCAGTTCCACCGGGCTGTGTTTTGCCACGCCCCGAACCTGGTCCAGGGAGAGCACCCGGGGTAACACAGCACGGCGGATATCAAAGTTGTCCTTGTAGAAAGACAGCGCCTCGTAACTGGTGGCAGAGCCCTGAACGGACAAATGCCGGGGGATATGAGGGTATTTGTTGGCCGCGTAATCCAGCAGGCCCATATCAGCCAGAATGATGGCGTCCACCCCCAGGCTCGCGGCGCGGTCTACGGCCCCTTTCCACTGCTCCCAGCCATCCGGTTGGGGATAGGTGTTAATGGCACAGAATACGCGGCTGCCCTTGGAATGGGCATAGTCAATGCCTTCGCCTGCGCGCTTGTCATTGAAATTAAGCCCCGCAAACTGGCGGGCATTGGTGCTGTCGCGAAAGCCGAAATAGACGGCGTCCGCGCCATTGTCGACTGCGGTTTTCAGGGCGGGCAGACTGCCGGCCGGGCATACAAGCTCCATAACTCCTCCGCTGAAGCAGAATAGCCAACAGCCTAGCCGCAAGCCCTCTGAGAGACATTGACCATTGTCAGCCGTCTGCCATGAACCTCGCCTGCAAGCCTCTACTACCTCTTGAGGAATACTCTGGCACAAGTATCCGACCGCCAGATTTCTAACGACGATTCATGGGTTTAACATTAACTAACAAACACTTACCCGCCAGAGACTACCCCTACAACTACCCCCTTACGTGAATATCACAGCCACGCGTCCTTGCGGACAATAGCCGCACGTTTCACAGAAGAGACCGGAAAATGAACCTGATCAATAATCTTTCCATGCGCGGCAAACTCCTGACTCTGGTGGTGCCCGCCTTTTTGGTTATCGCCTGGTTTGCGATGAGTTCAATCGCCACCAGCTACGATGAGCTTGGCAATATGCGGCAACTCCGCACAATGGTCGAGCTGACTGGCATTGGTGACCCGCTGATCGAGGCCCTGCAAAAAGAGCGGGGCCGAACGGCTGTGGCATTTGCCAGCCAACCGGGGTCCGATACTGCCAGGCGGTCAAACCAGGAGCTGGTCACCCAGCGACAGCAAACC
>JAWWAM010000501.1:0-2599 GCA_033721715.1 Marinobacter sp. | reverse complement strand
TCTTCGCGCCAGCCTTGGTTTGGCGGGTGTGAATCGTACAAAGTTCGTACAACAGAACAGGATATTGGTCGAAATGGTAATAATCCGTTTGGCTCGTGGCGGCTCCAAGAAGCGCCCGTTCTACCATCTGACAGTGACAGACAGCCGCAAATCCCGCGACGGTCGTTTTATCGAGCGCGTTGGCTTCTTTAACCCGATCGCCCGTGGTCAGGAAGAGCGTCTGCGTATTGATCGCGATCGCATTGATCATTGGCTGGGCCAGGGCGCTCAGACCAGCGAGCGCGTCGCCCAGTTGCTGAAAGGCGCTGCGGCACAGTAACAGAGTTAACGTTTCATCACCGGGGTCAGGGCATGGCGCAGCATTCGCAGGAAACTGTGATTGGTCAGATCACCTCGGTGTTTGGGGTCAAGGGGTGGCTTAAAGTTCACTCTTATACGGACCCCAGAGAAGGGATACTGAACTACCGTGACTGGACTCTGGTCCACAATGGCAAGCGTATCCCGGCAAGGCTTGAGGAAGGTCGCCGGCAGGGCCAGGGGATCGTAGTCAGGCTGAAAGGTATTGATGATCGTGACGTGGCGCGCAGTTACTGCGGCGCCGACGTTATTGTGCCCACCGAAGAGTTGCCAGAGCTCCCCGAAGGGGAATACTACTGGTATCAGCTGGAAGGGCTTGACGTGTTCACGACTGAGGATGAATGCCTCGGAAGAGTGCATCATCTCATAGAAACAGGCTCCAACGATGTCCTGGTGGTGAGGGCTACTGAGGCCTCCATCGACCAGCGTGAGCGGCTGATTCCCTATCGTCCGGACCATGTTGTCCGGAGTGTGGATATGGCCGGTTCGCGCATGGTAGTCGACTGGGATCCGGAGTTCTGACGGGTGTGGATTGGCGCAGTCAGTCTGTTCCCGGAGATGTTCGCTGCGGTGACAGATTACGGGATTACTGGCAGGGCGGTCAGAGATGGTTTGCTGACGTTCAGGGCCTGGAATCCCCGGGAATTTACCCACGATCGTCACCGCACTGTTGACGACCGGCCATATGGTGGTGGTCCGGGCATGCTGATGAAAATTCAGCCGCTGCGGGATGCCATTCACGCGGCGCGGGCGTCGGCACCCGGCAAAGCCTGCGTGGTTTATCTGTCTCCCCAGGGGGAGCCGATGGATCAGTGCGTGGTTGAGTCACTGGCGGCAGAACAGAACCTCATTCTGGTTGCCGGACGGTACGAAGGCGTCGATGAGCGCCTGATATCCGCCGAAGTCGACCGTGAGGTGTCACTGGGGGACTTTGTCCTTTCCGGTGGCGAACTGGCAGCCATGGCTGTAATTGATGCGGTTACGCGCCTCATCCCCGGAGCGCTGGGTCATGCGCAGTCGGCAGAGCAGGATTCCTTTGCTGACGGTTTGCTGGATTGTCCGCACTACACCCGGCCCGAGGTTTACGAAGGTCAGGCGGTGCCGGATGTTTTATTGGGCGGTCACCATGATCAGATCCGGCGTTGGCGGCTCAAGCAGTCGCTGAGGCGAACCCGGGAGCGACGCCCCGACCTGCTGGAAAAGCGGGTGTTTACGGACGAAGAGCGTGAGCTGCTGGAAGAGATTTTGAACGAACCGGGTGCCTCTGAATCATCAGGGCATTAAAAGATTGGGTATCAGGAGCACTAACGATGAGCGGCAAGAACAACATCATCAGTCAGATTGAATCAGAGCAGATGACCAAGGAAATCCCTGCCTTTGCGCCGGGTGATACCGTGGTTATCCAGGTGCGTGTAACCGAGGGCAACCGCGAGCGTCTGCAGGCGTTCGAAGGCGTTGTGATCGGTAAGCGCAACCGTGGCATGAACTCTTCCTTCACTGTACGGAAGATTTCCTACGGGGTTGGCGTTGAGCGTACTTTCCAGACCTTCTCCAAGCTGATCGACAGCATCAGCGTGAAGCGTCGCGGTGACGTTCGTCAGGCCAAGCTTTACTACCTGCGCGACCTGTCCGGCAAGGCAGCTCGTATCAAGGAAAAGCTGGGCTGATCAGCACGGGTTGCTGGTCAAGTTCGTCGAAAAAGGCAGCCACTGGCTGCCTTTTTTGTATCTGATCTCCGTAACTGCATCGGCGCGGTTCGTTTCGAGTAACCTGTCATGAGCCGGAAAACCGTATCCAGAACCAGAGCCGAGTTGCGGCCCCCTGACGAGGCAATTATTGTGCGCTTTACTGATGCCGTCTGGCTTGAGGACGGGCTGGGGGATAAAACACGTCAGGCGTACCGCAGCGACCTTGAGCGGTTGGCGGCCTGGTTGCAGGAGCAGCCGGGAAAACCATTGCTCACAGACGTGCGCCGTACCGATTTGCTGGCCTGGATTTCCCGAGGGTTGGCCGATGGCTTCAAGACGTCAACCGCTGCCCGCCGCCTGTCCGGGCTGCGGCGTTTCTATCGCTACCTTCTCCGGGAAGGGATAATTTCCGAGGATCCGACGCTACGTATCGATAGCCCCAGGCTCCCGCGTCGCCTTCCGGATTCGTTGTCGGAGGAAGATGTGGACAACCTGCTGTCGGAACCTGACCCGGAGGTTCCCATTGAGCTGCGCGACAAGGCCATGATGGAAAT
>JAWWAM010000500.1:0-2609 GCA_033721715.1 Marinobacter sp. | reverse complement strand
CCTCGCACTTGGCGTTACCTATTGGCTGTTGAGGCAGGGCAATCAGTACCATGAGTGGGACGACTGATTGCCCTCTGTTCTGGAGATGCCTGGCTACACGCCCGCCGCAACCTGCACTTGTTGTTCCAGCTCCCTGGCAAGGGCTGGCTCCAGTTTCAGGGCATTGGCCAGTTGGTCCAGCCATGCCCGCTCCATGGGGTTCTGGTCGTCGATCATCACCGCACTGACGATATAGATTTCCCGGCTCGCCTGGGGTGAGTCGGCGCTGAGGGCGAGGGCGTTGGCGTCCAGTGGGGCGTCGAACTGCTGTTGAATCCAGGCGTGCAGTTCATCGTCCGGCCCGAGTTTCTCGATCTCCTGGGTAAGCAGTGCCCGCTCGTTGGCATCCACATGCCCATCGGCCCGGGCAGCCATGATCATCGCCTGCAATATTTCCAGGCCCCGCTGGTCCTGTTCGCTGCCTTGCAGCTGCTCCAGTGGTTGGCCTTGCCGGGCATTGTCGGCCACCGGGCCGGAGGATTGGGCCTGGTAGTTCTGATAGGCTTTCCACGCCAGCACACCAACCCCCGCCAGGGCACCGTATTTCAGTGCTTTGCCGCCCATTTTCCGGCCCCGTTTCGACCCCAGCATAAGCCCGACAGCACCACCACCGAGCAGGCTCTTGACGTCGATACCGCCGGAGCCTGAACCTCCGGAACCGCTGCCACCGAACTGCGATGCGAGGTTCCCCACCATGCGGTTTACATCGGTACCTCCTCCCGCGCCTGGTTGGCTTCCGGATGCCTGGTTCATCAACTGCTTGAGAATGTTCATGGCGTTCATGTATTCACTCCTGAATTGCGCCTATGGCTAAGCTGGTCATTTGGTTGAGGCATTTCTGTATCCGCTGGTATGACCGTAGCGTTCAGATTTGGTGCCCGAATCCACACATGACATTGGCTGCAAAATTGACTGTGAGGCTTGTCATCAGCGGCAGCGAAAGTGACACTGTATTCGTTTTGCCAACCTATTGATGATAACTCCATAAAGCGAGGCTCCATGAAAACACTCACTGCGCTGGCCGCCAACGTGCTGTTCGGTTTCAGCATTCTTGCAGGCACGCTTTCCACCCCTGCACTGGCCCACGAATACACCGAAGGCAATATCACAATCGACCACCCCTGGAGCCGCCCCACACCCCCGGGCGTACCCATGGGCGTTGGCTACATGGCCATCACCAACCATGGCGACAGCGACATCGCCTTCACCAGCGCCACCACCCCCAGAGCAAAAAACGTCTCCATCCACGAAAGCACGATGAATGACGGCACCATGAGTATGCGCCCGATAAAGGATGGCCTCACCATCCCAGCCGGTGAAACCGTGGAACTCAAGCCCCACGGCTACCACCTGATGCTTGAAAAGCTGAAAGGCCCCTTGAAAGAAGGCGAAAGCATACCCCTGACATTAACATTCGAGGGCGCGGCGGACATGAACGTTGAATTAAACGTTGAGCCGCTGGATGGAGACATGCAGAAGAAGGACAACGGAATGGACCATTCCGGGCACTGAAAGATGCTGGCTGGAGTTATACGAATGCGTTCGCAAAACGCCATTGGTGGTAGCTTGAGTGCAGTGCTTAAGGTTTTGAACTATGTTGGTTTTCTTGAACAAGGGTTGGTTGGGCGTTTGGAGTTATACGAATGTGGGATAGGCGCCCGGAGTTATACGAACTGGTTCGTATAATACGCTGTTATGTGTAGGAAGCTATGAACGAATTTTTCCAGATGGACCGGCTGATAGACGAGTTAAAGAAAGAGGTCACTCTTTATCAGGAGTTGTTCGGCGAAAAGGAAGCTGTGTCGAAGCTGAATCATTCCTTTGGCGAGGCTTTCGCAATTTTTCAGCGATCCATGTTTTTCGAGATTGTTTGTCGGATCTCTGCGATGTTCGATCCGGCACAGACCGGCAAGGATAAAAACCTTACCCTTGATCAGCTTATTGCCATCTGTGGCGACAAAATGACAAAGGACCTTCACCTTGCAGTAGAGGCGTTAAAATTTGATTTCAGCAAAACAGGCATCAAGCCTGCGCGTAACAAAATTTACGCCCACTATGATTTGAAGATCCATACCGGCAAGAAAAAATTAGCGTCAAACATTACTTATGAAGTGGTGTGGAAGCTTCTTGAGGATCTGTCGGCATTAGTAAGACGTTTGGGGGACTTATGTGGAAAGATGCCCATCGGCCAAGTCAGGCATCGGAGGCTCAAACTGCCCGAAAAACGCAATGGGTCCGCGTTGGTCGACAGGGTTTCAACCACATAACCAGCCGCGTAAGTCGGACGTCCCTGACGGGCCGCCGCTTCGCTCCGCGTTATGGAGATAGAAAAATTGCGATTTAGTCAACGCATGGGGATAACTGAGATCCGCACGGCTCTTCAGGTTGAGGACATGACGAGAGAGCTTCGGAATTCTCTATGGAACGTACTTGATCGCCATGTTTGGCAGACTTCCGATTTTCTTTACAAAGTCCATGGTGACGGGGACATCAAAGCATTTAGTGAGGTTCTGTGGTCTGACTATTTTAAGCTGGCCACCGATAAGAGACCAGATTTTCCAGGCGCTATT
>JAWWAM010000499.1:0-2613 GCA_033721715.1 Marinobacter sp. | reverse complement strand
TGGGCGGCCTGCAACTCGCCTTCTCCAATCAGCATGCGGCCATAAAGCGTGCCCATCTGGCGGTTGTCGGGAAAGCGCCGGGTATGGCGTAGCAGGTGATTCAGCGCCTGGCGCCGCTCGCCAACCTGGTACAGCAGGTCTCCTTTGAGGACCAGGGCAGGCTGGAAGTCGGGCTCATCGTCCAGCAGTGGTGCCAGTTTTTCCAGGGCTTGCTGGGGGTCTCCGGTAACCTTGAGTAGCAGGGCAATGCTGTACTGGAGTTCGGGATTACCCGGATGTCGTTCTTCCATCTGCCGGTAGAGCTGGAGCAGCTCCTGTTGCTGCTCCGGAGGCAGATTGCCGGCCATGGCGGCGAGGCTGTCAAAGTCTGCGTCGCCACCCAGGTCCATGATGCGTTCCATATGGCCGATGGCCGTTTCCAGGTCGTTGTTCTTCACTGCCTGGATTGCCAGCACCCGGTGCGCCTGCATGTTGTCCGGCGCCACTTCCAGCCATAGGGCAGCCAGTTTACGCTGGGCATTGTCGGCATTGAGGGACTGGGCAATGCGCATGGTTCTTTCGATCACGGCCTTGTCACGGGATTGCTGGGCCGCTTTCATGTAGTTGACAAGCGTGACGTCAAATCGCCCGCGCTGGGCTGCTATTTCGCCCGACAGGAGCAGGTAGAGGACTTCCGGTTCGAAGTCGGCGTAGCGGATTTCAGGTTCCTGATTCTTTTCCGCCGATGGCTCGCTGTTTTCGGTATTTTCCGACGATGGGTCGGATTGCTGCTCCTGATCACCCTGGAGGAAAGCGCAGCCGGACAGGGAAAGCCCGTACAGGCAGGTAACAAGCAGTAACGCGGACTTTTGCATGCAACATCCCATAATCTGTGTACAGTGCACCTGAACGGCCGGGAGCGACTCTGGCGGCAGCCTCAGATGTAGCGAAAGAGGTTCTATGATGGCACAAGCGCCTGATATTGCCCAACCTGTCAGCAGTTCCCGATATCACGGTGGTTTTGGGTGGCGATAGAAGCCCCTGACCGTTAAAATACCGTTAATACTCTGTCTCCAGGCAAAAGGTAGTCTAACCCCGATATGGCACTGGTCACCCTCGGAATCAACCATCGTACCGCACCGGTCGAGTTGCGTGAGCGCGTCGCGTTCACTCCCGAGCGCATGGCTGAAGCCTTTGCTGAACTTCGTGCCATGTCCGGGGCCAGTGAGGCGGCCATCCTGTCGACCTGCAATCGCACCGAACTCTACCTTGCCGGGGACGACGATTGTGCTCCCGCCGTGCTGCGCTGGCTGGCAGGATTCCATGACCTGGAGGCCGGCGAGCTGGAAGAGGTGCTTTATATTCACCGGGACTCGGATGCGGTGCGCCATATCATGCGGGTAGCGGCTGGCCTGGATTCCATGGTCCTTGGTGAGCCGCAGATTCTGGGCCAGCTCAAGGACGCCTACGCTCTGGCGCGGGAACATAACGCCAGCGGCGCTTTCCTGTCGCGGCTGTTCGAGCAGACTTTCTCCGTTGCCAAGCGGGTTCGTACCCAGACGGCCATCGGAGAGAATCCGGTGTCTGTTGCCTACGCCGCGGTCAGTATGGCCCATCATATTTTTGCGGACATGTCCCGCAACAAGGCCCTGCTGATCGGCGCCGGCAAGACCATTGAACTGGTTTCCCGGCATCTGGCGGATGCCGGGGTAAAGAATTTTCTGGTGGCCAACCGTACCCTGGAACGTGCCCAGGCGCTGGCGGAATCCCGGGGCGGAAAAGGGATACTGCTCTCGGAAATCCCCGACCACCTGGCCGATGTTGATATCATTATTTCGTCCACTGCCAGCCCCCTGCCGATTCTGGGCAAGGGTGCCGTGGAGCGGGCACTGAAAAAACGTAAGCACCGCCCCTATTTCATGGTGGATATCGCAGTTCCCAGGGATATTGAGCCGGAAGTCAGCTCCCTTGCGGACGTCTACCTCTATACCGTCGATGATCTGCGCCAGGTCATTGAAGAGAACGTGCGTTCCCGCGAAGGGGCTGCACGCGAAGCAGAAAACCTGGTTACCGACGGCGTACAGCAGTTCCTGAGCCAGTTGCGGGCGCTGGATGCGGTCTCCACCCTCAAGCAATTCCGTCAGCGTGCAGAAGCCCTGCGTGATGCTGAAACCGAGAAGGCGATCCGCGCGCTGCGCAATGGCGCCGACCCGGAAACCGTCATGCGGAGTATGGCCAGGGGGCTGACCAACAAGCTGCTCCACGAACCTTCTATCCAGGTCAGGAAGGCAACAACCGAAGGCAGAATGGAAGTCACCGAATGGCTCCGAGAGCTGCATCAGCTTGATGCGCTGGATGCCGACGCGCCCATCATCCCGGAAAAACTATGAAGTCATCGATTCAGTCACGCCTTGAGCAGCTCACCGACCGCTTCGAGGAAGTCAGCGCGTTGTTGAGTGACCAGGGCACTATCGCCAACCAGGACAAGTTTCGGGATCTTTCCCGGGAATTCGCCGAAATCGAGCCCATTGTTCACTGCTTCCAGGCCTGGCAGAAATCCCGTGAGGATGTGGTAGAAGCGGCAGAGCTGGCCCGCGATGGCGATGCCGAGATGCGTGCCATGGCGGAAGAAGA
>JAWWAM010000498.1:0-2629 GCA_033721715.1 Marinobacter sp. | reverse complement strand
CTGGGCGACGGCTGCCTGATGGAGGGTATCTCCCACGAGGTGTCTTCCCTTGCCGGCACACTGGGCCTGGGCAAGCTGATCATGTTCTATGACGACAACGGCATCTCCATTGACGGCGAAGTAGACGGCTGGTTCACCGACGACACGCCCAAGCGTTTCGAATCCTATGGTTGGCAGGTGATTCCCGCGGTTGACGGCCACAATCCCGAAGCGGTCCGCAGCGCCATTCAGGCGGCCCGCGCCAATACGGCCCAGCCCACCCTGATCTGCTGCAAGACCATTATCGGTTTTGGCTCCCCCAACAAGCAGGGCACCGAGGCCTGTCACGGCGCGGCACTGGGCGAGGACGAAGTGGCCCTGACCCGCGAGAAGCTGGGCTGGAACCACGGCGCCTTTGAGATCCCTTCGGAAATCTATAGCGCCTGGGATGCGCGCGAGAATGGCGCCGCCGCTGAGGCCGAGTGGGATCAAGCTTTTGCCGCTTACGAGAAAGCGGAGCCAGAACTGGCTGCCGAGCTGAAGCGCCGCATGGCTGGTGAGCTACCGGCAGACTTCTCCGAAAAAGCCCAGGCTTACATCCAGGAATGTCAGGACAAGGGCGAGACTGTCGCCAGCCGCAAGGCTTCCCAGAATACGCTGAACGCCTATGGTCCATTGCTGCCTGAGCTGCTGGGTGGCTCTGCCGACCTGGCCGGTTCCAACCTTACCATCTGGAATGGCAGCAAGCCGCTGACCAAAGAGGACGCCAGCGGTAACTACGTGTACTACGGTGTTCGCGAGTTCGGCATGGCTGCCATCATGAATGGTGTTGCCCTGCACGGTGGCTTCGTGCCCTACGGCGCCACCTTCCTGATCTTTATGGAATACTGCCGTAACGCCGTGCGGATGGCCGCATTGATGAAACAACGCTCCATCTACGTCTTCACCCATGACTCCATCGGCCTGGGCGAAGACGGCCCGACACACCAGCCGGTCGAGCAGATGGCCAGCCTGCGCACCACGCCGAACATGAGCACCTGGCGCCCGGCCGATGCCGTGGAGTCGGCGGTAGCGTGGAAAGCAGCCCTTGAGCGCACCGACGGCCCCACGGCCATGGTGTTCTCCCGTCAGGGCCTGCCTCACCAGCAGCGTGACGCAGAGCAACTGGCGAACATCGCCAAAGGTGGCTATATCCTCTCCGACAGCGAAGGCACGCCGGACCTGATCCTGATTGCCACCGGCTCCGAAGTCGGCCTGGCCCAGGACGCCGCGGCTGCGCTGCGGGAGAAGGGCAGCAAGGTGCGCGTGGTATCCATGCCCTCTACCGATACCTTTGATGCCCAGAGCGCTGCCTACAAGCAGGAAGTGCTGCCACTGGAAGTGACCAACCGTGTTGCTGTCGAAGCCGGCATTGAGGACTACTGGTACAAGTATGTTGGCCTGGACGGCCGGGTTGTGGGCATGAGCACCTTCGGTGAGTCCGCGCCTGCGGGTGAGCTGTTCAAAGAGTTCGGCTTCACCGTGGATAACGTCATCGCCGTGGCCGGGGAGCTGCTGGAAGCCTGATGAACACCGCTGCACCGTATCGCATCGCCATCAATGGATACGGCCGTATCGGCCAGTGCGTTCTGCGTGCGCTCTATGAGAACGGTTTTCGCGACCACCTGCAGGTGGTCGCGATTAACGAGCTGGCGGATATCGACACCATTGCCCACCTCACCCGTTATGACTCCACCCATGGACGATTCCAGGGTGCCATTACTGTTGAGGGCGCTTCCCTGCTGGTGAATGGTGATCGAATCCGGGTGCTCCGCCATGCGGATGCATCGGAACTGCCCTGGGGTGAACTGGGCGTGGACCTGGTTTTGGAATGTTCCGGGGCCTTCAGCGACCGGGCGACCGCCGAGCAGCACCTGAAGGCCGGTGCTGCCCGGCTGCTGTTCTCACAACCGGCAGAGTCCGATGTGGATCGCACGGTGGTTTACGGTGTAAATCAGGGCCAGTTGACCGCATCGGACCGCATCGTTGCGGCAGCGTCCTGCACCACCAACTGCCTGGTCCCTGTCATCCAGATACTGGATGAGGCCCTGGGAGTGGAGCAGGGCAGCACCACTACGATTCATGCTGCCATGAACGACCAGCCTGTGATTGACGCCTACCATCATCAGGACTTGCGCCGTACCCGCAGTGCCCTGCACAACATCGTTCCCGTGGATACCGGCCTGGCGAAGGGCATTGAGCGCCTGCTTCCCCATATGGAAGGCAGGTTCAGCTCCGTGGCCATGCGGGTGCCCACTATGAACGTCTCGGCAATCGATATGGTAGTGAACGTTAGGGAGAACACCTCGGTGGAGGCGGTGAATAATCTATTAGAAAACGCCGCCCGCGGCCCGCTGAAACGTATTCTGGGCTACACCGACGAGCTTCTGGCCAGCTCCGATTTTAACCACGATGCCCATTCCGGCATTGTGGACGGAGGCCAGACGCGTGTAACCGGTGGCACCATGGTGAAGGTGCTGTGTTGGTTTGATAACGAGTGGGGGTTCGCAAATCGGATGCTGGACGTCAGCAAACACTGGTTGTCCGGTCACTGAAACTATTTTTGATCAGGGGATGAACATTATGGCTATCAAGAGAATGACCGATCTGG
>JAWWAM010000497.1:0-2635 GCA_033721715.1 Marinobacter sp. | reverse complement strand
CACGGCTGTCGAAGCCATGCGCCGCGGGGCTGTGAACTACCTGTGCAAACCGGTAACGGTCACTCAGTTGCTGGCGAGTTTCGAGCCGCTCGATGTTCCGCCGAACCTCAGGAATGCGCCCCCCTCGGTGGAAGAAATGGAATGGGAGCATATCCAGCGAATTCTCAACGACAACGATGGTAACGTGTCTGCCACCGCCCGGGCCCTGAACATGCACCGTCGGACACTGCAGCGAAAGCTGCAGAAACACTCCCACTGGCGAAACTAACGGGCTACCTGCCGCTCAGCGGTAGCGACTCTGGTCAAGCGTCGTCAACCGGTCCGGATGGAACACCATCAGCCCGGTGACGAAGGCGCCGTTCACAAACCCCTCGGGAATCATGAAAAGGGGCAGGTAACGCAGATACTCGTGGGTAAGCTCACCAAACGTATACACACCGGCGGACCACAGCATCAGGCACATCACCAAACCGGCCACGGCAACAGAAATACCAGCCCCGAAAAAACCACAGAAAAAGATATAGGCGAAAAAATTCCTGAAATTGCGCTTCCGTTCCCAGCGCATGATGCCGTGGCTGACCAGGGCCGGTACCATCACCGTCACCAGCCCGTTGGCGGCGAAGGCGATCAGCGGTTCACGCCCGGTAATTACCGTTATCACCAGCGCCAGAAGCCCACACAACACCGCGAGCCGCCATCCCAGCATCAGGGTGATGAGCGTGATACCAAAGACATGAATGGACAACCCGGGAGAAATCCCTGCCCGCAATTGCCAGACAAACCCGAGAGCCACTGCCGCGCCGAAGAACGAGTGTTGCAGGGCCTGGTCACGGCGGAATTCCGACCACTCGATGCCCCGCACGGCATTAGTCAGGACTGCCAGGAATATCAGCCCCGTGACGATCAGCTGGCTGGCAGAGAGCAGGTTCTCTGTCATTCCCATGATGTCGATGCTCCGGTTCAGAACGTCGAGCCGCCTCTGCAGAGGCTCTGGTCAGTGTCTGCCAGGCCTCATAGGCACTCAGAAAGACCTGCCCCCCAAGGTTTGCCAACAGCTCAGTGCCACCAAGTCGGTCCATAACAGGGCCCTTTACGTCTGAAAGATGCAGGCGAACACCGGCATCCGTCAACCTTTCGTTGATCGCTTCAAGGCTTTCGAGGGCGGACGCGTCCACCTGGTTCACCGCCGTGCATACCAACACCAGGTCCTGCAGTTCCGGCTGGCGGGTCACCAGGTCCATCACGGTTTCTTCCAGGAAGCGGGCATTGGCGAAATACAGGCTTTCATCCACCCGCAGGAAGGTCACCTTCGGGCAAAGCTCCACGTGATGGCGAAGTACGTTCCGAAAATGTTCAGTGCCCGGCACGCGGCCGACCACCGCACTGTGTGGGCGGCTTGTACGGTACAGGAACAGACCGATGGACAGCGTAACGCCAGCCACGATTCCGGCCTCCACGCTGTAAAACAGTGTCAGCAGGATAGTAGCCAGCATGGCGCCGAAATCGGAGCGGGAATAGCGCCAGGTGCGGGCCAGTGCCGGCAGATCAATCAATGTGGCAACGGCCACGATAATGGTCGCTGCCAGTGTCGCCACCGGCAGGTAGGCGATAGCTGGCGTCAGAAACAGAGTCGCGAGGGCAATACCAACGGCAGTGAACAGACCTGCAGCGGGGGTTTCGGCACCGGCATCAAAATTCACCACAGAACGGGAGAAGCCACCCGTTACCGGCATCCCCCCGGAGAAGCCCGCCCCCAGGTTTGCGGCACCAAGGCCAATCAGTTCCTGGTCCGGGTCAATACGCTGGCGCCGTTTCGCGGCCAGTGTCTGGCCAACCGACACCGATTCGACAAACCCGACAACACTGATCAGCAGCGCGCCCACCGCCAGCTGTTTCCAGAGCGATAATTCCAGCGGTGGCAGGGTGAACTCCGGCAACCCCCGGGGAATTTCCCCCACCACATCCATGCCCCTGGCGTCCAGTCCCAGCCACCAGGCCAGCAGGGTAGTTACAAATACCGCAAGAATGGGGGCTGTCTTGGTGAGGATATCCGCCATTCTCGCCCCCAGGCCCAGGCGCCTGAGCAGGGGTTTGAGCTTTTTGCGGGAAAGTACAAGAAACAGCAGCGCGCCGATCCCCACCAACAGGGTTGGCAGGTGGGTATCGCCCAGATTCGCCAACAGTGACGACCCAATCTCCAGAAGGTTATGGCCAGAGGCCTCCACCCCCAGGATATGTTTCAGCTGACTGGCTGCAATCACCAACCCGGAGGCCGTGATAAAACCCGAAATCACCGGATGGCTGAGAAAATTGGCGAGGAACCCCAGCCTCAGCACACCCATCAGAAAAAGCATCAGCCCGGACATCACCCCCAGCAACACCGCCCCGGCGACATACGCGGGGCTGCCAGCCTCGGCAATCGGAGCAAGTGCTGCTGCCGTCATCAGAGCAATCACCGCCACCGGCCCCACGGACAGTGTGCGGCTGGTTCCGAACAGGGCGTAGAGCGCCAGCGGCAGGATGCTGGCGTACAGGCCTACCTGGGCAGGCAATCCTGCCAGCAGGGCATAAGCCAGTGACTGGGGGATCAGCATCACCGTAACGATGACGGCCGCCACCAGATCGCGGACGGCGT
>JAWWAM010000496.1:0-2636 GCA_033721715.1 Marinobacter sp. | reverse complement strand
TACTTGCCGGTGTAGTCGGCGTCGGTGTTATCCAGGTTGCCGTCCACAATCACCTGCCAGGCCACTTCCATGGTGTCTGCATCAACAGCAGTAAACATGGTGTAGCTGTTTTCCAGGCTGAAATCGCTGCCGTCATTCGGATGCGGAATCACAAATTCGGCGTTACAGAACACGTACTTGGTGCGAGGTACTTTTTGCAGCCGCAGACCATGAATCGCCTGCACGTTCGGAATGTGGGTGATCTTGTCCGTCTTCATGATATCCAGGCGGATACGTGCAATACGGCTGTTGGCCTTGTCGTTGATGAACAGGTATTTGCCGTCGTAACGCCCGTCTTCCATGGAAATGTGCGGGTGGTGACAGTCACCGTTCAGATACTGCCGATCGCCGCCCAGGATTTCCTTGCTCTCATTGGTGATACCCCAGCCGGTGGCGGAGTCCACGTTGAAAACCGGAATACGCATCAATTCACGCATGGAAGGCACACCAAGTACCCGTACCTCACCCTGGTGACCACCACTCCAGAAACCGTAGTACTCGTCCAGCTCACCGGGCGCCACGTGATACTTGTTCTGGGCATCCTTGACTGCGGCAGCCCAGGAGTCACGGGTCATCACTGCACCGCCCAGGCCCGTTGCGCCTACGGCGCCTGCCAGTGCGGTTGCGCCCAGGAATTTACGGCGGCTCAGGCCGCTCTCTTCCAGTGCGTTGTTACCAAGTTCGTCTTTCTTCTTCATAGCTTCCAACTCCGTTGTTGGTAATGGCGGTATTGCATTTCGTTTTACTGCTTTTCTTATGTCACCTGGGTGACCGGTATCTGTTCCGGATGGCCCGGTGCGTTATGGCCACGGCGTTTGCCGCGCCGTTTGACAATTAATGGTGGGCATTTGTTGTCGTCGAAATAGGTCATCTGGCAGTCGAGGCAGTAGTGGCATTCCTGATAATTGATGGTGCCGTCAGGATGGATTGCCTGCACTTCGCACTCGTGTTCACACAGACGGCAGGGGGTACCGCACTCTTTGCGACGTTTCAGCCAGTCGAACACCCTCAGCTTTGTAGGTAGTGCCAGCGCAGCGCCCAGCGGGCACATATACCGGCAAAAGACTTTGCGAGTGAACAGATTCACCACGATCAGCAGCACCGCATAGGTAACAAACGGCCAACTGCGGTCAAAGCGCAGGGTGATGGCCGTCTTGAAAGGCTCGATTTCAGCCAGTTTTTCCGCGGTTGCGAGTGAATCCAGGGATACGCCGAACAGCACCAGAAGGACGATGTACTTGATGGCCCAGAGGCGCTCGTGGATCGGAAACGGCACTGTGTACTGTGGCACTTTCAGTTTGCGTGCGATTTCATTCACAAGCTCCTGAAGCGCCCCGAACGGACAGAGCCAGCCACAGTAAACCGCCCGCCCCCACAACAGGACGATACCGGCAACAGTTGCCCACAGAATGAATATCACAGGGTCAACGAGGAAGGTTTCCCACTGGAACCCGCTGATGAGGCTGTTGACGAATGTCAGCACATTGACGATGGACAACTGCCCCAGTGCGAACCACCCAATGAAAAACAAGGTATAGGTCAGGAATGCATGGCGAATCCAGCGGGTGACCTTTGGCTTCTTGACCAACCAGTCCTGGAAAAAGAGGATGAACATCAGGACACCGATACCAATGCCCAGGACCACGATCTGGAACTGGCGCTGATACCACACCTGCACCCACATGGGCTGGGTTTCCAGCCACTCTTCCTCAGACAGCTCCACCTCTGGCCGGGTGTAGTACTGGTCCGGCAGCTGGTACTCCAGCGGGAATACGGCGAACTCGCTGTCCAGCGGGCCGGTCTGGCGTTTCACGGACAGCTCCAGGGACCAGGGGGCGCCCGGGTCGAAGCTGTACTGCTGGCGGACAATGAAGATCGCCATTTCAGAGAAATCAGGCATGCCCTCCGCATAGACATCGCTTAGGCGGTAAAAGTCCAGATCCCGGAAGTTGAAGGTGTCACCGAACTGGCGCACCTGGATGCGATCGAAAATGCCACCCCGCACATAACCGGAACCCTTGAACGAATATTCCCCACTGGCCATCACCGCGATGGCGTGTTCCCCCTCCTCCAGCTCGGACATCAGCCACTGGTATTGGCCCTCGCCCAGAAGGTTTTTGCCGATTGCGGGAACATTCAGATAACCGGTGTAGAGATCGATCAATGCCTCGTCCCGTTCATCGGGTGCCGCTTCATCAATACCTTCCGCTTCGGTGCCCTCGAAGGCGTCGTCCACTTGCCCCCGGGTCACCAGTAGCCGGCGAATTGACCCATCCCCGGTCAGTTCTTCCCAGTTCTTTTCCGTGAACTCACCGCTGCGGAGTTCCGCCATCGGCGGCCGGCCGCCGCCTCCACCCTCAACCAGACCCAGTTCGGCGCCAATACGGTGGGCTGTCTTCATGATGACTTCGTTGATCACCATTACCGTAACCGTAGCCCCTGACAGGCCGTCCACTGCGACCCGACGCTCGGACGATTTACCGCCCACCGTCACCCTCTGATCTGCCTTGAGGCCAACATACTGGTCAGTAAATTCGTGCATCTTGATTTCGGGAATACCAATCAGAAGAATCGGCTCGTCGTGGTGTATTACCCGC
>JAWWAM010000495.1:0-2639 GCA_033721715.1 Marinobacter sp. | reverse complement strand
GTGGGCATTGGTCACTCCCAGGGTGGGATCGTTAACAGCCGGGCGCTGCAGCCCGATACCCTGCAGAAGGGTTACGCAGTTATCTATTCCAGTGGCACCCGCACCGACACCCATTACAATCTTCAGGTTGGCGGGGAAACCGCGCTGATGGTGAAGGAGCACTTCGTAAAACGCTTCGGCGTACCGGACTACACCGTCGCCATTGGCGGTTCCGGCGGCGGCATCCAGCAGTACGTCTACTCCCAGAACCACCCTGACCTGCTGGACGGCGGTGTGCCCCAGTATTCCTACCCGGATATGGCCACCCAGATCATCCATGTCGCTGATTGCGAACTACTGGAGTACTACATGGATGCCACCGACCGGAATAATCCGAAATGGCAAACCACCGCAAACCGCAGCCGGCGGGTCGGCTTGAATTCACACGACAGGTATCCGGACCCGTTTGCCGAAATCAAAACCATGCTTGGCTACAGCACCGCCCCGGGTATGACCGAGTGTATTCCTGCCTGGCGGGGCCTTACGCCGCTGGTAATGAACCCGCATTTCGGCATGGCCGATAACCAGGAGTTGATGCAACCGGACGGCGTCATGAACGACGTGCACTGGACTCACTACTCCGATGCCAAAAACATCTACGGTGTGGACAACAGCGGCGAACCACGTACCCTGTTTGATAACGTTGGCGTGCAGTACGGACTGAAAGCCCTGAAGGACGGCAACCTGAACAAGGCTGAATTTCTCAAGCTGAACGCCACGGTGGGCGGCTGGAAACATCCGTCTGAAATGGTTCAGGAAGGTTTTCCGTTTATCGGGTCGATATCCGACGTAATGGCCGACCCTACGGTCTTCGACCCCTGGAGTTCACGTAACATGAATCTCAGCCCGGACGGCGGTGATACCCCGGCTCCACGGACCAGGGGTGACCGTAAGGCCATAAAGGCGGCCTATACCTCGGGGCAGGTGTTCAATGGCAAGCTGAACATGCCGGTGGTCGACTGGCGGCATTACCTGGAGGAAGTGCTGAACATGCACAACAGCCATCAGTCCTTCTCGACTCGCCAGCGCATCATCAACCGGATGGGCGACGCCGGCAACCAGGTCATCTGGTTCACGGACGCTCGCCCAACCGACTATTCGGACCCCGCGGAGCCGCAACCCCGGCAGGAATACGATCACACCGGCATGGCCCTGGAGGTCCTGCACGAGTGGATTACCAACATCCAGCAGAACCCCGACCAGAGCATTGCAGACAACCGCCCCAGCTCAGCGCGGGACGCCTGTTTCGAGACCAACGGGGACCTGATCGCTTCCGGTGATGAGGTCTGGAACGGCATTCTGGACGAGGGCCCGGCGGGTACCTGCACAGAGCAGTTCCCGACCTATAGCACGTCGCGCATGGTTGCCGGCGGCCCGATTGAAGGAAGCATATTCAAGTGCAGGCTGAAGCCAGTAGCCATTGCGCTTCTGGACGGCACCTATGGGAACATCCATTTCACCAGGCAGGAAATCACCCGCCTGAAAGAGATTTTCCCTGAGGGGGTATGCCACTACAGAGCGCCTCGTTCGGCTCATCCCGGACGCTGAGCCGCTGGTTTGCTTCCATGAAAGGGCGCCCACCGGGGTGCCCTTTTTGTTGGTGGCCCGTTTTGTGCTTATTCCTACCGAAACACTGCAACCGCCAAAATTTTCTCAGTGACCATGGGAGGGCAAAAGAGCCATGTCGCTGCTTACATCGCTGATCAAAGCCAGTACCCAGTTCCAGCAAGCCATGGAAAAGCGCTCACCGGCGGCCCCGGGCAACGCTCCGGCAAAGCCTGCAGCGCCTGAGGCTCCGGCGTCTGCTACTGATGACCGTTTCACCATGTCTGAGCGGGCAGGTTTGGAGACCGGCCGCCCCAAGGCCACCAAATTGTCGATGGCGGAATACAAACAAACCGTCGGGCAGGACCTTGCCTATATGCGGGAAACGTTGCGGCACAAACTTGCCGAGTACAAACTCAACCCGGCAACCAGTGTGGAGGTGTCAAAGAATGAGGGAGGCACCATCAGCCTTGGTGGCGGAATACCGGAACAGGCCCGGAACCAGATCGAGCAGGACCTGAACAACAGCAAGCCTTTCCGGGAAGCGTTCAGCCGCCTCAGTGCCAGCGAGCCGACCCTGCACTTTGTCGACAACGCCCTGAAGTTGAACAAGGCCTATGGCGTGAACAATTCACTGCTGGATACCCTGGTGAGTGAAAACCAGCAGTTCAACGGCCTTCAGGACCTGGCGCACCGATATGACAGCATGCGCCGTACCATCAATACCGACCAGACGGCCGGCTATCCAGACCGCAAGGACTTCGCCCTCAGCCTGAATACCCGGGCCTGAACCGGTTAAATCCGGAAAGGCTCAGGGTCACCTTTACCAACGCGGGTCACTTCCGGCGCCGGGCCCGTCATGTTCACCACGGTGGTTGCCTCAAGCCCACAAAAACCGCCATCGATGATCAGATCCAGTTCGTGCTCCAGGGCATCCCGAATCTCTTCCGGATCGGTCATCGGGTCCTCTTCGCCCGGCAGTATCAACGTGCTGCTCATGATGGGTTCACCAAGCGCTTCCAGCAGCGCCTGCACGATGGCGTTGTCCGGCACCC
>JAWWAM010000494.1:0-2648 GCA_033721715.1 Marinobacter sp. | reverse complement strand
AGTTCCTCTGAAACGGCGACCTTCATAAACACATCGCCTTCGCCAATGCCGCCGAGACTTTCCGGGAACCCAACCCCAAGAAGCCCTGCATCTCCAGCCTGTTTATAAAGTTCCCGGGGAAACTCGCCCGCCTCCTCCCAGTCGTCTATGTAAGGCAGAACATGAGTGGTAACAAATTTGCGGGCAGTCTGACGAACCTGCTCGTGGGTATCATTGAAATAATCAGACACGGAAAACTCCCTATGATCGGAAATCATTGGAAGCAGTCTCACTTATATTGAAAAACCAAGCAAGCGCTTGGTAAATAGAAGGCCCGAAAAGAGTTGAGGGCCGCGAAGAGGTGGGCTTACCAGGGGACGTCAAAAACATGGATGTTTTTGTCGAGCGTACATGGACGTATTAACAGCGTGCCCCTGATAAGCCCACCTCTTCGCGGCTTCCCCCGAGCTCAAGATACTCCCACAAAGTCAGGTGTCCTGACGGGAAATACTCTTGACCCCATCCTTGGTACCGAGCAACAGCAAATCCGCAGGCCGACGAGCAAACAATCCATTGGTAACAATGCCCACGATATTGTTCAGTTTCTCTTCCACCTGGATCGGCCGGGAAATATCCAGATTATGGATATCGATAATGATATTGCCGTTGTCCGTAATGAACCCCTCGCGGTAAACCGGATCACCGCCGAGCTTCACAATTTCGCGGCCAACATAGCTGCGAGCCATGGGCACCACTTCCACCGGAAGCGGAAACTCGCCCAGGATGCCGACCTTCTTGGACTCGTCGGCGATACAGATAAACGTCTTGGATACCGCCGCCACAATTTTCTCGCGGGTGAGGGCCCCACCGCCGCCCTTGATGAGTTCCAGATGCTCGTTGGTTTCATCGGCGCCATCCACATAAAACTCCAGTGGCGCGGCACTGTTCAGATCGTAGACCGGAATGCCGTGACTCTTCAGTCTCTCTGCCGTGGCGTCGGAACTGGCGACGGCACCGTCAAAGTCGTTCCGTATACTCGCCAGCAGGTCGATAAAGCAGTTGGCAGTGCTCCCGGTGCCCACGCCGATAATGCTGTCCTGGTCCAGATGGGGTTTGATGTAGTCCAGCGCAGCCTGGGCGACGGCTTTCTTCAGTTCGTCCTGATTCATCGAGGGCACTCCGGTTTTTGCGGGAAATGGTCACAGTGGCTGTCATTATAGCTCTTCCGGGCGGCCTGCTTATAGACGGAACCCCGGCAAAGTTTCTACACTGTTCGTTTTCCCAACAAAACATCAACCTCCGGACGGAACCATGCCGCAACGCTACATAAAGAAAATCCTTGATGCCCGTGTCTACGATGTGGCCATCGAGACCCCGCTGACCGAGGCCCGCAGCCTCTCCAAGCGCTTTGGTAACAATATTATGCTCAAGCGCGAAGACCTTCAGCCGGTATTTTCTTTCAAGATTCGTGGCGCCTATAACCGTATTGCGCAGCTTTCGGAGGAGCAAAAAGCCAAGGGCGTGATTTGTGCTTCCGCCGGCAATCATGCCCAGGGTGTGGCCCTGGCTGCGAAGAAGCTGGGCATCAAGGCCGTAATCGTGATGCCCCAGACCACCCCGGAAATCAAGGTGCGCTCGGTACGGGACCATGGCGCCAAAGTGGTGCTCAAAGGCGATGCCTTTGACGAAGCCGCAGCCCACGCGCAGGAACTGATCCAGAAGCACGGCTACACCTACATCCCGCCTTACGACGACCCCGACGTGATCGCCGGTCAGGGCACGGTGGCCATGGAAATCATGTGGCAGTTCAGCAAACCTATCCATGCCATTTTTATCTGCGTCGGTGGCGGCGGGCTGATTGCCGGCATGGCGGCCTATATCAAGTACCTGCGCCCTGAAATCAAGGTGATCGGCGTTGAGCCGGAAGACTCCAACTGCCTGCAGGCCGCCATGAAAGCCGGCAAGCGGGTAGTGCTGGATGAAGTCGGTATTTTCGCAGATGGCGTGGCCGTCAAACAGATCGGCAAGTACCCGTGGGAAATCTGCAAGGACTACGTGGACGAAGTGATCACCGTCTCCACCGACGAAATCTGCGCCGCCATCAAGGACGTGTTCGAGGACACCCGTTCCATCGCTGAACCGGCCGGGGCGCTGGGCGTGGCGGGGATCAAGAAGTACATCGAGAGAGAGCAGATCGAGAACGAAAACCTGATTGCCACTCTTAGCGGCGCCAACATGAATTTCGACCGCTTGAGATATATCTCCGAGCGAACGGAAGTTGGTGAGAAGCGCGAAGCTATTCTTGCGGTGACCATCCCGGAGAAGCCGGGGGCGTTCAAGACCTTCATCAACGCCCTGCACAAGCGCAGCATCACCGAGTTCAACTACCGTTATGCCGACGCCACCAATGCCACGATCTTTGTGGGCATCCAGATCCAGGCCGGCGGCCACGGCCGCGAAGACCTGATCCAGGACCTCCGTGAAACCGGCTATTCGGTGATCGACCTGACCGACAGCGACCTGGCGAAACAGCATATCCGTCATATGGTGGGCGGCCATGCCCCGACCATTACCAACGAAAAGGTGTTCCAGTTCGAGTTTCCGGAACGCCCGGGCGCCCTGCTGAAATTCCTGATGTCACTGGGCACCCGCTGGAACATCTCCATGTT
>JAWWAM010000493.1:0-2652 GCA_033721715.1 Marinobacter sp. | reverse complement strand
GCCGAGCTTGAAAACCGTAAGCAGGCGGGGCTTTACCGTACCCGACGGCTGATCAGTGGGCCCCAGCAGCCGGAGCTTGTTTCCGACGGTGTTCCGCTGCTGTCGTTCTGCAGCAATGACTATCTGGGGCTGGCCAGCCATCCCGATATTGTCGGAGCCGCTATCGATGCCATGCCGCGTACGGGCCTGGGCGGAGCAGCGTCCCACCTGATCTGCGGGCATCACGATGGCCACCATCAACTGGAGGTTCGGCTGGCGGCGTTCACCCGCCGCAGCGCGGCACTGTTCTTTTCCACTGGCTATATGGCCAACATGGGCGTGATCTCCGCATTGGCGGGCCGTGGCGATACCATTTTCTCTGACCGCCTCAACCACGCCTCCATTATTGATGGCTGCATCCTCAGCCGTGCCAGGGTGAGGCGCTATCCCCACGGCGATATCGAAGCCCTGGCCAGCATGCTTGCCAGCACTGGCGGCCATAAGCTCGTTGTGACAGACGGTGTGTTCAGTATGGACGGCGACGTGGCCCCGTTGAAGGAGCTTGCGGCGCTGTGCCGGGCACACGATGCGTTACTGGTAGTTGATGATGCCCATGGTATGGGCGTTCTTGGCCCCCAGGGTCGAGGCAGCATTGCCGAACTTGGGTTGTCGGAAGAGGATGTGCCGGTGCTGATTGGAACGCTGGGTAAAGCAATCGGCACCAGCGGGGCGTTCGTCGCCGGCCCGAAACTGCTGATGGATTACCTGGTGCAGAAGGCTCGCACCTATATCTATACCACCGCCATGCCCCCGGCCATTGCCCTGGCTACCTGTGCCAGCATCGACCTGATTGAGCGGGACGATAGCCGCCGCAACCATCTGCAATCGCTGATCCGCGACTTCCGTCGTGGTGCCTCTGCGCTGGGTTACGAACTCATGCCGTCCCGCACGCCGATACAGCCGATCATGGTCGGCGACAACTGGTCTGCTCTTGCCCTGAGTCAGGCTCTGGAGAGGCAAGGTCTGATGGTGACCGCCATCAGACCGCCGACCGTACCGGAGGGCGAGGCGCGTTTACGGGTGACCTTCAGTGCTGCCCATTCGACAGCGGACCTGGAAAAGCTGCTGACCGCACTCGCAGAGTGTCGTCCGCTATTAAAATGGCCATCTGCCGAGGCCGTATGAACCAGGTTGCTCAACAGACACCTTTGGTTGTGGTCGGAGGCTGGGGTGTCGATGCCGCGATGCTTCTGCCGCTGTTCGACGGTTGGCCTGGTGAAATTCACCTGGTTTCGTTGACTGACACCATAATGACCCGGTGTGAATCGGTCTCAGAGGTGGCCTCTTACCTGCTGGACCATTACCCATGTCGCTCGGTTTGGGCAGGCTGGTCCCAGGGGGCCCAGGTGGCCATGGCCGCAGCCTCGCAGAGTTCATTCAACGGTGCATTGAATACCACCTTACAGGTTTCCAGAGTTATTACCTTTGCGGGTTTCCCCAGGTTTGTAGCTGCGCCGGATTGGCCGGTGGGTATGGCAGCGGATACTTTCGACACCTTCAAAGCAGGTGTTGTCAATGAGGCCGGCCAGACCTGGCGGCGTTTTCAGCAATTGTTGATTCATGGTTGTGATGACCCTCTGCAGGCTCGCCAGGAACTCCGGCCCTGGATGAACCGCGGAGCCGCGGTGGGCCAGGCCAACCTGGTTCGCGGTCTTGATTGGCTGGAAACGGAAGATCAGACGGCACTGTGGCAGTCGCTGCGGGTGCCGGCGCTTCACCTACAGGCGGGGCAGGATGCTGTCGTTTGCTCATGGAGCGATACCCTGGTGCCGGCGGAGACGTCGGAGGTGCTCACTGTGCCTGGAATGACTCATTGGCCTCGAGGGCCGTCGGCCATGCAATGCCGTGAAGCCATCCAACGGTTCGTGTTTGGCAGGGGGACTCATGGTTGCTGTAACAACGCTTAAAAATCCGGCGACCACTTCTTCGCCGCGAAACGCCAAAATGGCCATTGCACGGGATTTCGGAACGGCGTCCCAGACCTACAATCCGGCGGCCCGGTTGCAGCGATATATGGGGCAGGTCATGCTCGACCAATTGGCGGAGCCGGGCTGTCTACCGCACGCACAGGCTGGCTGCCAGATACTGGACCTGGGGTGTGGCACCGGTTGGTTCACCGGGCAACTGGCCGGGTTGGCTGGCGGGCAGGGGAGTTCCGTAACCGGAGCAGACCTGTCGCCGGGCATGGTGGATTATGCCCGCGCTGCGGGAGTTCCGGGCATTCGCTGGCTGGTCGCAGATGCCGAATCCCTGCCGCTGGAGGCCAACAGCCTGGATGTGGTTTTCAGCAACCTGATGATCCAGTGGTGCGATGACTCTGCCGGCGTGCTTGCCGAGTGTCGTCGCGTGTTGCGACCCGGCGGGAGACTGTTTGTTTCGACCTTGCTGGACGGCACGCTGGATGAGCTGCGTGCCGCCTGGCACCAGGCCGATCCCGGGCATGAGCATGTTAACCACTTTGAAAGCGAGGATGCGTTTTGCAGGCAGGCTCTCGAAGTACTGCCGGCGCCGCGCATTTCTACCGAATCCATTGCCCTGGATTACCCGTCACCGATGGCCCTGCTGACTGAGCTGAAAGCCATCGGGGCCGGTTTCAAGGGGACGTCCCGCCGT
>JAWWAM010000492.1:0-2662 GCA_033721715.1 Marinobacter sp. | reverse complement strand
GGCGAGATCCTCAATATCTTCTCCGAGGCCGGCCACGCCCCACGCATGGCGATGCGTGTGGATTCCCGTATGTTCGGCTTTATTCCGCCGTTCATCCGCCAGAGCCTCAAAAACCTGCCTCCGGTCAAACGTCTGACCACAGCGGTGCTGGACGATATGGGCATTCCGCCCTCGGTGCTCTCGTTCATCAATTACCCCACGAAGTTTGATGCCCGTGAAACCGAGCGTGTTCTCAAGGGCACCGGCATCGAAGTACCGCGTCTTGATAGCTACTCCGCCGTGATCTGGGATTACTGGGAGCGCAATCTTGATCCGGATCTCTTCAAGGACCGTACCCTGCGTGGCACGGTTGAAGGCAAGGTCTGTGTGATCACCGGAGGTACCTCCGGTATTGGTCTGGCGACCGCTGAAAAGCTGGCGGATGCAGGTGCCATTCTGGTGATCGGTGCCCGTAAGAAAGAACGCCTGATGGAAGTGGCAGCGCAGCTCGAGGCTCGTGGCGGTAACGTTCACGCCTATCAGTGTGATTTCGCCGAGATGGAAGACTGCGACCGCTTCGTGAAAACGGTACTGGATAACCACGGCCACGTAGATGTGCTGGTTAATAATGCAGGCCGTTCAATCCGTCGCTCGCTGGCATTGTCGTTTGACCGGTTTCACGATTTCGAGCGCACCATGCAGCTGAACTATTTCGGCTCTGTGCGTCTGATCATGGGCTTTGCACCGGCCATGCTTGAGCGCCACCGGGGTCACGTGATCAATATTTCCTCCATAGGTGTGCTGACCAATGCGCCGCGGTTCTCGGCCTATGTGGCTTCCAAGTCTGCGCTGGATGCCTTCAGCCGCTGTGCGGCTGCTGAGTGGTCGGATCGCAACGTGACCTTTACCACCATCAACATGCCGCTGGTAAAGACACCGATGATTGCACCCACCAAGATCTACGATTCCGTGCCCACGCTGACACCGGACGAAGCCGCAGACATGGTGGTGGATGCCATCGTCTACCGTCCCAAGCGCATTGCCACAAGGCTGGGTATCTTTGCCCAGGTGTTGCAGGCTCTGGCGCCGAAGCTGGGCGAGATCGTAATGAACACCGGTTACCGTATGTTCCCGGATTCTCCGGCAGCTGCGGGCAGCCGCTCGGGCGAGAGGCCGAAGGTTTCCTCGGAGCAGGTGGCGTTCGCTGCGATTATGCGGGGTATTTACTGGTAAGACATACCCTGAAAACAAAAACCCCGCTTCCAGGAGCGGGGTTTTTTGTGGCCGTTATTCAGGGTCGTCTGGCACGGGGGGCGGGGGAAAACCGCCAATCTCACGCCACCGGTTAACAATGCCGCAGAAAAGATCAGCGGTTTTCTCCGCATCGTACGCCGCTGAATGCGCTTCTTTATTGCTGAAGGGGATGCCTGCCAGCTTGCATGCCTGGGCCAGTACCGTGTGGCCATAGGCGAGGCCCGCCAGGGTTGCGGTATCAAATGTGGAGAAGGGGTGGAACGGATTGCGGCGGATATCAGCACGCAGGGCAGCGGCAAACACAAAATTGTGGTCAAAGGTGGCGTTATGGCCCACCAGGACTGCCCGTTTGCAATCGTGGGATTTCACCGCCTTGCGAATCGGCGCGAAGATTTCGCTCAGGCCTTCCCGCTCGGGAACGGCTTCCCGTTCAGGGCTCCAGGGATCAATGCCGGTAAAATCCAGGGCTGACTGTTCCAGGTTGGCGCCTTCAAACGGATCGATCTGCTGGAGGTGGGTTTCTCCGCGAATCAGCCAGCCGTCGTCATCCATGGTGATGATGACAGCAGCAATTTCCAGCAGGGCGTCTCTTTCCGGATTGAATCCGCCTGTTTCCACATCCACCACCACAGGAAGGAAGCCGCGAAAACGGCGGGACATGGGATGGCGTTCTTTAATTTCGTCAGTCACTTAAACTCCCGGTGTTGCTGGCCAGGTCAACCGGCCTGATATAGGAACAGGTGTTGAATCAGTGCTCGGCCAGCCGCCATCTCAGGCTTTCACCGGCTTTCAGCGGAATAATCGTGCCCTCTGCCAAAGGCAGTTCTGCGGGCATGTCCCAGCTTTCCCGCACCAGGGTTATGGTGTCGGTGTTGCGGGGAAGCCCGTAAAAATCGGGCCCGTTGAAGCTGGCAAACGCTTCCAGCTTGTCGAGAATGCCGAGGTCTTCGAAGATCTCTGCGTACAGTGAAATGGCGCTGTAGGCGGAATAACAACCGGCACAGCCGCAGGCCGTTTCTTTCCGGTCCTTTGAATGGGGGGCCGAATCGGTACCCAGAAAGAAGCGCCGGTCACCACTGACTACCGCATCAAGCAGCGCCTGTTGGTGACGGTTACGTTTGAGAATCGGCAGACAGTAAAGGTGAGGGCGAATGCCACCTACCAGCATATGGTTGCGGTTATACATCAGGTGCTGGGGAGTGATGGTGGCCCCGAGGTTGTCACCCTGGTGATTACGGACGAATTCGGCGGAGTCAGCCGTGGTGATATGCTCGAGAACAACCCGCAACGAAGGGAATGCCTCGAGCGTTGGTGCCAGTACCCGCTTCAGGAAAACTTTTTCCCGATCAAAAATATCGATGTCCTGATCAGTGACTTCACCGTGAACCAGCAGCAACATGCCGCAGTCGGCCATGGTTTCCAGTACCGG
>JAWWAM010000491.1:0-2674 GCA_033721715.1 Marinobacter sp. | reverse complement strand
TGACCTGACGCAGCTCAAGGCGGACGCCGTACTGCTGAATGGGCAGCTGACCCAGCTGGGCGAAGCGCTAAAAACCGCCCAGCGCACCCGTCGCATCATTCGCCAGAACATGGCCTGGGCTCTGGGTTATAACCTGTGCGCGCTTCCCCTGGCAGCTGCCGGACTGGTGCCGCCCTGGCTGGCTGCCATCGGAATGTCGATCAGTTCGCTGGTAGTGGTACTCAATGCCATGAGGCTGGGGCGAACACGGCAAAGGCCGGAAGCGTCAGCGCCAACGGTTGGCGCCGAGGCAACGTCCTGATACCGTGGAAGAGAAATCCCCCGCAATGCTTGAGGTAGCGCCGTGAAAATCGTAATGATCCTTGTTCCGGTCATGCTGGTACTCGTAGCCTTGGGCATTGTCCTGTTCTCGTGGGCGGTGAAAAACGGCCAGTATGATGACCTGGATGGCCCAGCCCATCGCATTCTCTACGATGATGACAAGGACAAAATCCCGGACGACGCAAAGCAGCCACAACAGCAAACGGCCTCCCGCGATAAACGCTCCCCGGTGACCAAGGCCGAGGATGACAACCCCGGAGACGACCAGACCTCCTGATGGGCGACGAACTTTACCTGAGTTATTCCAGCGCCTTCCTGATCGGGCTATTGGGCAGCACGCACTGTCTGAGCATGTGTGGCGGAATCAGTGCTTCCCTCTCTATGGCCCTGCCGGTAGGCAAGGGCTTTCGCCTTCGCCAGACCTTCATGCTGCTGGCCTTCAACGGCGGGCGCATCGGCAGCTACACCCTTATTGCAGCGCTGCTTGCCTTGCTCAGTACCAGTGCGGCTGGCTACTGGACGCAACTGGGCCCCGTTCTCCGGACCCTTGCAGGCATACTACTGATTCTGATGGGGCTTTCCATGGGGCAGTGGTGGCAGGGCATCCGCTATGTGGAGCGAATAGGCGGCCCGGTCTGGAAACGCCTTTCCCCACTTACGCGTCGCGTACTGCCGGTGCACCACGCTGGGCAGGCTCTGGCTCTCGGGGCACTGTGGGGGTGGCTGCCCTGTGGTCTGGTCTACAGCACGCTGGGCTGGGCCGCCTTGCAGCCTACCGTAGGCAGCGCTGCTGCAACCATGATGTTCTTTGGCCTGGGCACCCTGCCCTCAATGCTGGCAACCGGCTACGCCGCCGCGTGGATCAGCAAGCTCCGGGAACAGAGGCGTTTCCGACAGTTAGCCGGGCTGCTACTGATCGGCTTTGGGATCTGGACCCTGCCACTCGCCGCAATGATGCATTCCGGGCACGGGTAGTGTTTCCGCCTTCTCTCAGATATTGAGCACATCCAGCCGCCCGAAATCCGGGGCGTCCGGCTCAACCGTTCCCACGCCCTGGCCACCCGCTGAACGCCGGGCCCCATCACGGAAATCATAAAGCCCTGTATCGGCAAGGTGGGACGGCTCCACATTGCACAGGGCGCGGAACATGGTTTCCAGACGCCCGGGATGCTGTTTGTCCCAGGTCTGGAACATGTCCTTGATCACCTGGCGCTGCAGGTTTTCCTGGGAACCACAGAGGTTACACGGAATGATCGGGAACTCCCGCAGCCTGGCGTAGCGGGCGATGTCCTTCTCACGGCTATACGCCAAAGGCCGGATGACGGTATTACGACCGTCATCGCTATGCAGCACCGGCGGCATGGACTTGAGCTTGCCACCGTAGAACATATTGAGGAACAGGGTTTCCAGCAGATCGTCCCGGTGATGGCCTAGAGCAATCTTTGTCACCCCGTGCTCTTC
This sequence comes from Marinobacter sp., assembly GCA_033721715.1. Classification (GTDB taxonomy): domain Bacteria; phylum Pseudomonadota; class Gammaproteobacteria; order Pseudomonadales; family Oleiphilaceae; genus Marinobacter. The sequence continues at coordinate 892 of JAWWAM010000491.1, read as the reverse complement.
CGCAAAATTATAGAGAATTCCGCGACGTAGGCGGGAACAAAGTCCACAGGTGGTCTTCCCTTCGGGCACTTTTTCCTTAACAATACTGTAAGTGTCCTTCTCTATGATGTGGTACTCAATACCGAGCGCCTCCAGATACTCCGGCAACACTTCCTCCGGGAAACCCGGTTGTTTCTGATCCAGGTTCACGGCAATCAGTTCAAAGCGCACCGGCGCGCTTTTCTGAAGGTTGAGCAGAATATCCAGCATGGCGTAAGAGTCCTTGCCGCCGGACAGGCAGCACATGACTTTATCGCCGGCTTCAATCATCGAGAAATCAGCAATTGCCTGCCCCATTTCCCGGCGCAGGCGCTTCTGCAGCTTATTGAATTCCAGTTTCTGCCTGCGTTCTGCTTCAGAGGTCGGGGCAGTTTCGAAGTTGGCAGTGATTGCTTCGGGCATAGATAACGTCGTTCATAGGGTCAGTGAGCGTCGGATTATACGCGTGCAAATGTTCCAGGGACAGGATACAGACATGGATATGTCAGAGACAAAAAAAGAAGCTTACGGCAAGCGCGAATTCAACCGTATTCGTAACCGCAAAGCCATACTGGATGCAGCCCGGGAGTGTTTCCGGGAACGCGGTTACGACAACTCCACCATCCGCGATATCGTACGCCGCACCGGCCTGGCAGCAGGCACTTTCTACAATTATTTTTCCAGCAAACAGGACATCTTCGCGGCCCTGCTGACAGACTTTCTCAGCCAGCTCAACCATAATCTTACCGAAAGCCGGCAGGCGGCCAGTTCGACAGAGGACTTCATCTACTTTGCCTATTTCGCGCTGTTCAAAGCCACCGCCAATGACCCGCTGGTGTACGAACTGGCCCATCGCAATGACCGCGCCATACGG
>JAWWAM010000490.1:0-2688 GCA_033721715.1 Marinobacter sp. | reverse complement strand
GCCGGCTCCGCCACTCAGCTCGCCGTTTTGTTCAGCCGCAGTGAGTTCATTTCCAGGTAGGCCAGTATGGCAACCGCAACTGCCTGGACCACGATGAACGCGGTACCGGTGAGGTTGGGGGAAACCCAGCCCGATACCAGCAATACCACGCTTCCTGCGACCCACCCTACATTGCCGACAATGATGAACTGCACGCCAGCAGTCGGAATTGAGTCACTTGTGGCGACAAAGATCATGAACAAGGCGATGGGAAAAAGAATCAGCCCGGCGTAGAACAACAACGCTTGTGGCAGATGAAGGAATTCACCCAGCCAGCTTGCGCCAAACGTCAGCAATAACCCCATCACCAGACAGGTGACAGCATCTGCTAACAACAGGTTTTTCTGGGAAAACAGAGAACGGGAATTATCCATGGTGTGCTCCTTGAAGGTCGTCTGACTCTTTGTTGACTGTTCAAGGTGAGCATATGCCGCGCGGGCACATAGCGTCGATTACGTGGGAGGTAATAGAACAACCCCCCCGGGCGTGCTAATTTTTAGCGATGGAAAATACAATTGTCTCAATCGGTGATTTGCTTCGGAGTTGGCGCCAACGTCGTCGCCTCAGTCAACTTGAACTCGCTGTTGATGCGGATATCTCCCAGCGGCACCTCAGTTTTGTGGAGTCCGGGCGCTCATCGCCAAGCCGGCGTATGCTGCTGCGCCTTGCCGATGAGCTGAGAATTCCAGTCCGCGAGCGCAACAGGCTGCTAACTGTGGCAGGGTTTGCGCCGGAGTATTGCGAACGGTCACTGGATGAACCAGACATGGCCGCGGCGCGAAATGCTGTGGAACTCATCATCTCGGGGCACCAGCCCCACCCTGCCCTGGTGGTGGACAGGGAGTGGAATCTTTTACTGGCGAACGACGCGGCCCACTTCCTGCTCGAGGGTATAGATCCTGCTTTTCTGACGCCCCCGGTGAATGTCCTGCGCCTGAGCCTGCATCCCGACGGGTTAGCTCCCAGAGTGGCGAATTACAGGCAATGGAAAGCCCATGTTGTCGACCGCCTGACTCATCAGGTGGATTTAACGGCGGACCCTGCACTGGCAAAACTGCTGGGGGAAATTGAGGCTTATCCGGCACCGGATACGGCGCGCCCCTACACTGAGCATGACACCTCTGCCAGGACGGGAATTGCCATTCCGTTCGAGCTGGAAACCCCCAGGGGCAAACTGACTTTTCTGAGTACGACAACGGTGTTTGGAACGGCGGTGGATATCTCCCTCTCTGAAATGGTTATCGAAACCTTCTTCCCGATGGATGCGCACACCGCAGAGGTAATGAGAAGTTTGTGATGGAGAAACTATGACTGCTTACGCTATAGCGATTATCCGTGAAACCCGCTTTTGCACGGAGGTTAAGGAATACCTTCAGAAAATTGACGACACATTAGCGCCCTTTTCGGGCAAGTATCGGGTGCATGGGGGCCCTTACGAATCCCTTGAGGGCGCCTGGGCGAACGACCTGGTGGTCATTGAGTTTCCTGACCTGACAAATGCGCGCCGCTGGTACGAGTCGCCAGCTTATCGGGCAATTCAACCGCTGCGTACCGGGAACTCCGAGGGCGATGTGTTTCTGGTCCAGGGAGTCCCGGATAATCACAAAGGCATTGATCTCCTCGGATAGGACCTTGGATGAGTAAATCAGCAGGCACGAACAACAGGCTTCGGAAAATCGTGGCCCGAACGGCGCTGGGGGCGGCCGGACTGCTGGCGCTGTTCAGCCTGACGCTGGCCATCCCGGTGGAAACCTGGCGGACGGGGCAGCAGTTTTCCGAGCCGCTGCCTGTGCTGGCACCTTCGGAACTGCCGGCGCCGCCTGGTCGAATCTGGGTGGATGCGGACTCTGCCTGCGGGGAAGGCCCCCGGGTTGACCCGGATGATTGCCTCGCCATCTGGTACCTGACACGCAAGGCCGACGTCAGCATTACTGGTGTATCCACGGTCTTTGGTAACGCTTCTCTGGAAGCGACGGACGCGGTAACCCGGGAGTTAATGACACGGCTACAACCGCACCAGGGCCAGGTACCGGTCTATCGGGGCGCGAACGCACCCTTACCGGAGCTACCCACCAGGGATACCGAAGCGGAGCGTGCCATGGTCGAGGCACTGGCCGCTGATAAGCTGACCATCGTGGCACTCGGCCCGCTGACCAATATCGCCGCAGCCCTTCAGGCGCGGCCAGACCTCGGCGAGAGGATCGAGACGATTATCGCGGTAATGGGGCGCCGGCCGGGCCATATCTTCCATCCGGCCGAGGGAAGTGGCAATGGAACTTTGTTTGGGCACGGGCCGGTGTTCCGGGATTTCAATGTGGCCCAGGACCCGGAGGCACTGCGTGTGGTGCTCGAACGGGATATCCCGCTTGTTCTGGTACCTTATGAGGCGGCCCGTGAGGTGGAAATTGATGAACAGGCACTGGCCGGCATTGCCTCCAATGGCGATGACGGCCGCTGGGTGGCTGAACGCGCCCGCTCCTGGCTGGAGTACTGGCAGACGGATATAGGCCGGGAGGGCTTCTACCCTTTCGACCTGATGGCAGCGATGTTTGTTGCCGAGCCAACGCAGTTTGCCTGTGCCAGAGTGCGTGCCGAGCTGCAGCGTGACTCCACGCTGTTCTTCCCCTTCAGTCGCATGCCGTCACTGCT
>JAWWAM010000489.1:0-2688 GCA_033721715.1 Marinobacter sp. | reverse complement strand
CTGACAACCCCGAAGCCGCTCCTTCCCGCCGGAGGCAGGCCATTAATCGTGCATCACCTGGAACGGCTGAAGGCAGCAGGATTCCGGGAACTGGTAATCAACCATGCCTGGCTCGGTATGCAGATCGAAGACGAACTTGGCAATGGCGACGCCTTTGGCGTATCCATCGAATACTCAAGGGAAAGCGAGCCATTGGAAACCGCCGGTGGCATAGTCCAGGCCCTGCCAATGTTGACCAGTAGCGGGGAGGAATGGTTTGCTGTGCTCAATGGCGACATCTGGTGTGACTGTGACCTGACACTGCTGACCCCACCCCAGGATGCCGACGCCCTGCTGATAATGACGGATAATCCGCAGCACAACCCGGCCGGCGATTTCTGCCTCCGTGCGGAGGGAACAGTGGCAGAGAACGGGGCAGAAATGCTCACCTTCACGGGTATCAGCCTGCTCAGTCGGCGCCTGTTTGACGGGATGCCGCCAGGCCCCGCGAAGCTGGCTCCGATACTGCGTGAGGCCATGAACCGCAACCGCGTCAGGGGCCTCCACCACCGCGGCCAATGGATGGACATCGGCACCCCGGAACGGCTCCGGGAACTGGACCGAAAACTCAAGGGAGACGAAAGCTGAGCCATGACCTCCGACTCCAGGGATAGTAACCTTCCGGCGCGCATGGAAGCCGAGTTCAGCGAACTGCTCGGAGAACTGGCTGCCTGCGGCCATCAGGCTAACGAACTGTTGATCAGAACGCGCCTGCCGCGCTGGTGCCGCCGCAGCCTGTTCTTCTTCCTGGGCTACATTGCCAAATCGCAGGGGCGAGTGACAGAGAAAGACGTCGGCTTTGCCGAAGCGCTGATAAAGGCCCTGAAGCTGTCGCCACGTCAGCGCCGAAAAGCCATCCGCTATTTTCGCAGAGGCAAGGCAGCTGAGCGCATTCCTGCGACCAAGGCCCTTGGCCTCAAGCTGACCCACCGCATCTGGCCGTCTCCTTCACTACGCGTTGCCATCTGCCTGTGCCACGCGGCCCAATTGCAGGGTCGCCCGGCGAAATCCAGGCGCTATCGCTGCGAGGATGCCATCGACCAGATGGGGCTGCCGACCCAGGTCAGTGACGACATTCTCGAAAGCTATGCCTGCAAGGTCTGGATCACCGAGCCGGACATTCAACCCCGCCCTTCCACCTTCGAGCAGGCGTGCCAGCTTCTTGGGGTCACTCGCCGGGATTCGCGGGAGATCATCAAACGAGCCTACCGCAAAAAAGTATCGGAGTGTCATCCGGACAAACTGGCGCAGCAGAATCTCAGTCCCGCAGAGCTGGCCAAAGCCAAGGACCGACTGCATAGATATCAGCAGGCGTGGGAGTTAATCAATCGGCGCCTGTCGGTGTGAATTCCGGGTTTTGAAATAAGAGCCAGGCTTGCTAAACTCCGACCACTGCATAACCATTACTCAATGACAGGCCCACGGATCAGCGGCCTGAGCGACCCATCGAAAAGGAGCATTCCCATGGGCAAGAAACTCGTTCTCCTCGGAGACATCGGAACCGACCACAACGGTTTTCCCCCAACACCCGTCATTACCGGCAGCGCCACCGTTCTTATCGATGGCAAACCCGTTGCACGCCTTGGCGACCAATTGGCCATGCACTCCAAGCCCAAGCATCCGCCACACCCCCGCGCCATTGCAGCCGGCAGCCCCACGGTAATGATTGAGGGCAAACCCGCAGCGCTGACAGGGGATGCCATCAGTTGTGGAGGTGTGGTTATCGGCTCGTCCACCGCCGTGGGCGGTTGAGCCGGTTTTATTGGTCAGAGGCCAGCCAGGCTGAAAGACGATTGGCCAGCGCGGGTGCATTCCGGGGCAGCGGACGCTCCGCCATCGCAACCGGTTGCCGGGTATAGGTGGAAATTCCCTCTCGCCGGAATGCCGCTTCCCGCTGTTTCGGGGTTGTGAATCCCGCCCAGTCCATCCTCTCTGGTACGCGGGAGCTGTGAAGCTCCAGCACCCGGATTTGCCCGGCACCTGACACCCATTCCGTCAGAGCAGCCGAATCACCCGGATAGAAAACGGGAGCAATCCAGATCTGCGCTGACACCTCCCCGCTGTCAGCCGCCCCGGCCATCCGTGCCACATGACCCGCCGCCAGACCAACGCCAGCGACGGCAACGCGTTCATAACCCCGGTCCGCAAGGTTCTTTACAGCCACAGACAGGGCTTTCTGGATACGGGTTCGATAGTGATCCTCCAGTTCTTCCACATCGACACTGTCCATCACGTCAATCATCACCGACCCGACGTTATCGGCATCCTCGTTATTGCCATTAGCGGCACTTTCCCCGGACACCTCCGGAACGGGTACCCCACGCTGCTGGTAGGCCTGTTGGAGTGCATAGGGTGGCGGCTCCAGCCCCAGCGTCAGCACCGCCCACCCGGCTCGCGTGATGGGCTGTCGCAAGGCCCCTGCGAGCCCGGAGGCCGCAGACTGGCCCTCATCACCAAGAATCACCAGGGCACCCTTTGCAGGCGTATCAACTTCCGGTTCAAATAGCGCCAGCACCCGGTCCTCATCCGGTGGTTCCAGCCATACCGCAGCGTCTGGCCACTTTGCGGCGATGGCGTTCGCATCCAGGCCCGTTGATATCATCGCCCGCCTGGCCTCGGCCCCAGAGGCGTTCGCTGGCTCGCCCTGCG
>JAWWAM010000488.1:0-2691 GCA_033721715.1 Marinobacter sp. | reverse complement strand
TGCCGCCACTGCCTGCACCCATAAAGCAGCCTGGTCGGCCTTGGTCCGTTTGGTACGTTCGTTATCGGCAAATTCCTCCAGGACCTGACGCACCGGTTTCGGCAGGCGGGCGCCATAGCCGAACCAGCGCAGCTTTTCCAATAACCAACACGTAACCAGGCCCGCAGCCAGCACCGGCAGGCTTACCGGCGCCATATGCAGGAAGAAACTGACGAAATCCCAGCCCACCACCTTGGCGATCAGCAGGTTCTGTGGCTCGCCGACCATGGTAGCCACGCCACCCAGCGCAGTACCGATGGCACCGTGCATAAGCAGGCTGCGGAGGAAGGCCCGGAACTTGTCGAGGTCTTCCCGGTGCAGTTCGATCACCTGTTCGTCGCTGTTGGCGTTGTGGTCCTTATGATGATAACCCTTGCCCGATGCCACCTTGTGGTAGACCGAATAGAAGCCGACGGCAACACTGATGATCACTGCGGTCACGGTCAACGCATCCAGAAAGGCCGAAAGCAACGCCGCAGCGGCGCAGAACAACAGAGACAGTGCCGACTTTGAACGCACACCCACCAGTATCTGTGTGAAGGTCACCAGCAGTAGCTCTTTCATGAAGTAGATGCCAGCCACCATGAACATCAGCAGCAGGATGACCGGGAAGTTCACCAGTACTTCGTGATACACCGCATCTGCCGTGGTCATACCCACCAACAGAGCCTCTATGGCCAGCAAGCCGCCGGGCAGCAGCGGATAACATTTCAGGGCCATGGCGAGCGTAAAAATAAACTCACCCACCAGCACCCAGCCGGCCACCGCCGGCCCGAGGGTCCAGACAATGAGTGGGTTGGCGATGAGGAAAAGGATGATGACCTGTTTGTACCAGGCGGGCGCATTACCCAGGAAATTGTGGGTAAAGCCGGAGAGAACGGTCGTGGGCATTGCAGGAATCTTCTGAGTTAACGGGCGGATAACAGTATGTGGTAACCGGCCCGTATCTTCCTTGATATTTGCGTACCCGGTAATCCACCAAAGGTAGCGGGTGTGTGACTATTTGGTCTTAGAACGCGGCAAGGAAGAGTGGCCGGACGACCACCCCCAAAAAAGTTGCGTAATATTACTAAAATGCAGGGGCGTGAGCGAGTTTATTTTTTGGTCACCGCTTCGGCCAGCATTTCAGCCGTGATCGCCGAAAGCGTCCAGCCCAGGTGGCCGTGGCCGGTATTATAGAACACCGTGGGCAGGCGGCCGGGGCCCACCCGTGGCATCATGTTGGGCAGCATCGGGCGAAGCCCGGCCCAGGGCACCACACGACGGGTACAAACCCCCGGGAAGCATTGCTCTACCCAGCGGGTGAGCGGGCGAATCCGGTCATCCCGGATGTCGCGATTGTAGCCACTGAATTCCGCAGTGCCGGCAACGCGAAAACGGTGATCACCCAGGCGGCTGGTCACGATTTTGGTGGCATCATCCAGCAGGCTGACGGTCGGCGCCGCCTCCCGGGAGGCCTGATCGTCCAGCTCAACGGTAATGGAATAGCCTTTGACAGGATAAATATTGACCCGGTCGCCCAGCTTCGCCGCCAGCTCCCGGCTGCCCACCCCAGCGCAGATCACCACGCCATCAAACGTGTCGCGGGTCTGCTGTTCACCGTCATGGGAGGTTACCCACGCATGGGTGTTATTGGCACTGAGTTCCGTTACTGAGTGCCCATAGCAGGTCTTGACTCCGAGCCGCAAAATCGCCTCAGCCAGGCCATTGGTAAACTTGTGGATATCCCCGGTGGAATCGCTCTCGGTAAAAAAGCCACCGTAATAGCGACCGGCCAGTGTGGGTTCGATTTCACGCATTTCCTCGGGGGTGACCGGCCGGCGATCAAGGCCTCCGGCAGCCAGCAGCTTCGAGACATGGGCAGCGTGGTCAAAGCCGGCTTTATCGCGGTAGATGTGCAGGATGCCCTGTTTTTTCAGGTCAAAATCGATGCCTTCCTCTTGCGCCCATGCAAACAGATGGTCACGGGCGGCAATTGCCAGGCGCGCGGTTTCGGTGGTGTTCTGCTCATACTGGGGAATGGCAGCAATGAACTCGGCAAACCAGCTCAGTTTGTGCCAGGAAGGCTTGGGGTTCACCAGCAGCGGTGCATCACTGCGGAACATCCATTTAAGGCCTTTAATGATGGTCTGCCAGTTGTTCCAGACCTCGGCGTTGGAAGCCGAAAGCTGCCCCCCGTTGGCGAAGGACGTTTCCATCGCTGCATAACGGTGCTTTTCGTAGACAGTGACATCAAGACCGCGCCTGGCCAGAGTGTAAGCCGTAGTGATACCAGTGATTCCACCGCCAATTACTGCAATTCGCTTCATAGCAATCTCCAGGGGGCGTCCAGGGTTACCTTTCTCCACAGCACGCCTGCAACAGCATGGTAGAAAGCACCCCTTCCGTCTCTGGACCTGAGAGATTCACGCGCCGTTACCGGCCGCTTGCTCCTTCGGTGTGCCAACGGACGCAGTCGTCGGCAGCTCTTCGGAAAGTCTTCACACCAGCGGTCCTTTTGCCTGAGAGTTTCCGGGGCAGTTGCTCCTTCGGCGCCGAGCACACACTTGTGTGGCCCGGTCTCTCCCGCTGGCACGTCTTATATCATTTGATACCTGTCTGGTTGAGAAAGTAGCAAATAATTGATCAGTACGACAGTTTTACCGGATATGC
>JAWWAM010000487.1:0-2692 GCA_033721715.1 Marinobacter sp. | reverse complement strand
TGTCTGGGTGGTTGAGAACGCAACCGGGTCCCGCCATGACAATGACCGCGACGCCGCACTTGAGCGCCTGCAGCAGGCCGGTGCCACCATCGTGACGGTGGAAATGGTTGCCTTTGAGTGGATGCAGCACTGCGAGCACCCACACTTCCGGGATGTTCAGAAACTGATCAAGTAACCGCGCATAACCGGAGTGTCTCATGCTCAACATGGATTTCAGCCAGAAAGTCGTTATCCATACCGCGGATCAGGAGTGGATTCCCAGCCCGGCAGGCGGCGTGCTCCGCAAGCCCCTCGCGCGGGAGGAAGCCGAACGCGGTCACGCGACCAGCATTGTCCGCTACGAGCCCGGGGCCAGTTTCCAGCGCCACGAACACCCCCTGGGCGAGGAAATCCTGGTCCTTGAGGGTGTGTTCTCTGATGAAACCGGTGATTACGGTAAAGGCACCTACCTGCGAAACCCGCCCGGCAGTGGCCATGCACCGTTCAGTAAGGAAGGCTGCACCCTGTTTGTAAAGCTCCATCAGTTCGATGAGCGCGATACTGCTACTGTCCGCATCAACACCAATACGGCGGAATGGTTGCCCGGCATTGGTGGCCTGGAGGTCATGCCGCTGCATGAATTCGAACACGAGCATGTGGCGCTGGTTAAGTGGCCTGCGAAGGAGAAGTTCCAACCCCACCGACACTTCGGAGGCGAAGAAATTCTGGTGTTGTCGGGCGAGTTCTGTGACGAAAACGGGCGCTACCCGGCCGGCACCTGGATGCGAAGCCCCCATATGAGTCAGCATCATCCCTTCGTGGAGGAGGAAACGGTCATCTGGGTAAAAACCGGCCACCTTCCAGTCTGAACGTCCCGGGGCTACCGGTTGCGGCTCTGGTCGACGACGATTAATTCTTCCAGGTCGAAGCCTTTCTCGGTCGCCACTTTTCGGAACTCTGCCAGGGCTTCATCGTCCACTGTGGGTGTTTTCGACAGGAACCAGAGGTAGGCCCGGTCGTATCCGGTGATATAGGCAAACCGGTAGTCTTCATCGAGCCTGAACACCACGTACGACGCATAGAAGGGGCCAAAGAAAGACACTTTCAGGTGGCCGCTAGCCTCATCGTCGACGAACACCGCACGGCCTTCCGCCTCCTCCCACTTGCCATTCTCCTCCGAATAGCCCCGGTTGATCACGCGGATGCTGCCATCCTCCTGAAGTGAGTAGTCCGCGGTGACATTGGACAAGCCTTCCTCAAAGGAATGGTCCAGTCGGGCGATTTCATACCAGGTGCCCTCATAACGCTCAACGTCCAGGTTGCTTACAGGGTCAATTCCCTCAGGGACGCCTGTGCATCCCGCCAGCAGGACAAAAACAGACACGATCAAGCTTTTCATAATGGGCATAAGATGGATTCCGTAAAAATTTACGTTTACGTAAAGTAGAGCTATCTGTCTGTTACCGCTAAGGTTTTCAAGTTCGCCAAAAAAATGGGTGATTTCCTGCCATTGACGATGATGTAAAAGCTATCTAGTCTTTTTTCCGTCGGGCCCCAAAAGGGCCCTGCCAATGAAATCATGCAAGCCGGCCAACCCGCCGGGGCACAACAACAAAACGACCACGAAAGCCGTGATCCGGCCTGGTGGAAGAGGATTTCAGTATGTCACCGGTAAATCAGTCCCTGATGATGGGCCCTTGTGCCCGTATTCTGCAACTCCCGTCAATACCCTTTCTTACGCGTTCCACCGTCATATCGCCCTCGCCTCGATCGAGTTTGCGGTCTATCCCCCGTTACCGATAACAGGTTCGGCTGCGCCGCAATCAGCGTACGCATGCCCAACCAGGGTGATCACTGTCCAACGCGTAAAAAGGAACCAGCACAATGACTGTATTTACACACCCGGAGTTCGACAACCACGAACACCTGACCTTCTGCTGCGACCCTGAAACAGGGCTGCGCGCCATCATTGCCGTTCACAATACATCCCGGGGCCCGGCCCTGGGCGGATGCCGAATGTTTCCCTATGCCAGCGACGAGGAAGCCCTTCGGGATGTGCTCCGGCTGTCACGGGGCATGACTTACAAGTCCGCTCTCGCCAATCTGAATCTCGGAGGCGGCAAGTCCGTCATCATAGGCGACCCCCGTGAGCATAAAACCGAAGCCTTGCTGGAATCCATGGGCCGCTTCCTTGAGCAGCTGGGCGGGCTCTATATCGCTGCCGAAGACTCGGGTACCAGTGTTGCCGACCTGAGAGTCATGAGCCGCCACACGGCCAATGTAGCCGGCATAACGGAACGCCCCGGGTTCGACGGCAAACCAAGTAATGGTGACCCGTCACCCGCTACGGCCTGGGGCACGTTTGTGGGTCTTCAGGCTGCAGTGAAGCACAAACTTGGCCGCAGCGACCTTGAAGGTCTGAAAGTGGCTGTCCAGGGCATTGGCAACGTTGGTTACCGGTTGGCGCAACATCTCACGGAAGCCGGTGCAAAACTGTGGGTCTATGACATCCATCAGGACCAGATGGACCGGGCGGTGGCAGAACTTGGCGCAATACCGGCCACTGCTGATGAAATCCTCTATCTGCCGGTAGATGTGGTGGCCCCCTGTGCCATGGGCGCAGTGTTGAATGATCAATCCATTGCAATGCTCCAGGCCCCCATCGTTGCCGGTGCAGCGAATAACCAGCTTGCCAACCCGGTGCACGATCAGG